>JAURJO010000451.1 GCA_030832235.1 Verrucomicrobiota bacterium | reverse complement strand
GCGGTGCCGTGGGGGCCGCGTTCGGTGAACACGTGGCGGCGCGGGGTGAAAGTCTCACCGCGCAGCAACGGCAGGAAATTCACGCCGCTCATGCGCGGCCCTGGCGCGAGCCCGGCCGCGGCCAGCAGGGTCGGCGCGATGTCCTCGCCGCTCAGCAGCGCGCGGGATTCCCCGTCCGGCCGCACGACGCCCGGCCAGCGGATGACGAGCGGGACGTTGCAACCGGGATCGTAAAGCGAGCCCTTGCCGTGCGGCAGCGCGGCGCCGTTGTCGCCGGCGAGGACAACCAACGTGTCCCCGGCGCGCCCGAGGCGATCGAGGATCGCGAGCACGCGGCCCATCGTGGCGTCGACGCGGTTCACCTCGGCGCAATAATCGGCGAGTTGCTCGCGCATCCCCGGCAGGTCGGGCCAGTGCGGGGGCAGCTTCAAGGATGCGGGGGACGGGCGGAACTCGGCCGGCGCGTTCCACACGTGATGCGGATCACTGAAGTTGAGCCAAAGGGCGAACGGCTTGCCGGCGGGTACGCCTTTGAGGAATTCCTCCGTCTGCTCGACCGCCTGCTCGTCTGAACCGGTCCGCAGGTAGTCGACGCGGTCCGCGAACGTGCGCATTCCGTGGCGGTCCATGATGTTCCGGATGTCCGGTCCTCCCCGGGCGGAGCCGCTCCGCGCGGAGCCGTCGAGATGGAACGAGCGGCCGGCGATGCCGGTGTGATAACCGCCCTGTTGCCGCAGCAGCTCGAGGAACGTGACTTCATCGCGCGGCAGCGCCGCGGAGAAACGGGTCATGCGCGCGGCGACCGCGGAGCGACCGGTGAGGTAGCCGGCGCGCGAGGGCACGCATTGCGGGGCGACGGTGAAGAAGCGGTGGAACCGCATGCCGCCGGCGGCGAGACGGTCGATGTTCGGCGTGCGCACGTTGGTGTCGCCGTAACAGGAGAGAAACGGATAGCTGTGGTCGTCGGATAGGACGAACAGGATGTTCGGCCGCGCGGGTGTCGCGGCTGGCGCGGCGGAAGCCACAGCGATGGCGAGCAGGGTGATTCGGAGCAGTGCCATGGGGCGAAGGGGCATGCTTGGAACGTGCCGCTCGGACTGGGCGGCGACCAGCGGGAAAACTGGTGGGGAGGTTGGGGGCGGGAAGCGCCGTAGAGGCATAGCCGGTCGACGGCGCCGTGCGGGGAATCTGCTCAAAGGAAATGTCGTTTGGCAAAGGTTCGACCGGAGCCGCTTTTGAGATAACGTTCGAACTCGCGCGCTTTGGGTTCATCGGCGAACGCGAAGTAGCTGACCAGGCGCCAGGGCCGGCCTTGGACCGTAGACGGGTTTTGTCCGGCATTGTGAGAGGCGAGTCGTGCGCGAAGATTGTGGGTGAATCCGGTGTAGTGACGACGGTCGTGGACCCCGCTCTGGAGAAAGTACACGTAGTGCATGGCCCGAGCACTTTGAAGCGGGGTTGCGGGGGCGAATTCGCGGAATACCCGGATTTTGGGGACGCGTCGGCGGAAACTGGGGCAGAACCGAGGCCTGCGATTTGGTCGAAAACGATCGCCCACCTCCGCCAAGCCTATGGTGGGCAGCCTCCGCAGAGTCATCCCCTGTTTGTTGGCAGACGTGAGTCTGCCGGTAGATTCGGCCTGCCAGCCGTAGGCTTGGCGGAGGCTGGCGGAGGAGGAGGGATTCGAACCCCCGGTGAGCTGACGCCCACGTCTGATTTCAAGTCAGGTGCCTTAAACCACTCAGCCACTCCTCCGTGGCGCGAAGCGTCCCGACCGTGCGCGGTGCGGACGGGACGTCAACCGCGGAACCGCGTCGGGGATGTTCCGTGTGCGGGAATGATCAGGCGATGATGTCCTTCACGACATGCCCGTGCACGTCGGTGAGGCGGAAGTCGCGCCCCTGGAAACGGTAGGTGAGCTTGGTGTGCTCGAGGCCGAGCAGATGAAGGAGGGTGGCGTTGAGGTCGTGGACATGCACCGGATCGCGCACGACGTTGAAACCGAGGTCGTCGGTCGCGCCGTGCACGTGGCCCTTCTTCAGTCCGCCGCCGGCGAGCCACATCGTGAAACAGCGGTTGTGGTGGTCGCGGCCGTCGTTGCCGCCCTGGACCATCGGGGTGCGGCCGAACTCGCCGCCCCAGACGACGAGCGTGTCGTCGAGGAGTCCTCGCTGCTTGAGGTCCTTCACCAGCGCCGCGCTGGCGCGGTCGGTGTCCTCGCAGTTCCTCTTGATGGCTTTGGTGAGGTCGCCGTGCTGATCCCACGCCTCGTGGAACAGCTGCACGAAGCGGACCCCGCGCTCGATCAGACGGCGGGAGAGGAGGCAGTTGCGCGCGTAACTGGACTGTTTGACGTCAGTGATGCCGTATGCCTCGAGGACATGCGCCGGCTCCGACGAGAGGTCCATCAGCTCCGGCGCGGATGTCTGAAGTTGATAGGCCATCTCGTAGCTCTGGATGCGCGCGGCCACCTCGGGATCCCCCGTGTCGACCCGGGCGAGTTCGTTCAACTCGTTCAACGTGTCGAGCGACGCGCGCTGGGCGCGGGCGTCGAACCCCGGCGGGTTTGAAAGGTAGAGCACCGGGTCGCCGGTGCCGCGGAAAGGGATGCCGCCGTAGACGGTCGGGAGAAACCCGCAGCCGTAGTTGCTGGCGCCGCCGCTGGTGCCCTTCGCGCTCGTGAGAACGACGTAGCCGGGCAGCGTTTCGCTCTCGGAGCCGAGGCCGTAGAGGGTCCATGCCCCGAAGCTCGGGCGGCCAAACTGCTGCGAGCCCGTGTTCATCATGATCTGCGCCGGGGCGTGGTTCACCGCCTCCGTCTGCATGCTGCGGATAACGCAAAGGTCGTCCGCAATCCCGGCGATGTTCGGGATGAGCTCGGAGAACTCGATGCCCGACTGGCCGTGGGGCGAGAACTTGTACTTGGGGCCGAGGAGCGCGGAGTTGGGATTGATGAAGGCCGCGCGGTAGTCCTTCAGCAGGTCCGCAGGCGGCAATTGTCCGTCCCGTTTCTCCAACTCCGGCTTGTGGTCGAAGAGCTCCAGGTGGCTGGGTGCGCCGGCCATGAACATGTAGATCACGCGCTTGGCCTTCGG
>JAURJO010000450.1 GCA_030832235.1 Verrucomicrobiota bacterium | reverse complement strand
TGCGCGCGCCTTCGGCGTTCGGAATCACCACAGGCTCTCCGCCCTCCATGACGGCCATGCAGGAATTAGTCGTGCCAAGATCGATACCCAAAATTCGGCTCATGGTGCGGCGGGTAGCAATGCATGTGCCGTCGAGGGGATACGTTTCGTTAATACCTGACTAGCAATAACTAAAAAATCATACTGGGATTTTGGCTGGTCCGGCTATCAGGCAAAAGCTGCCACCTTGTCCCACCCTTGGCACACTGGGGCCGATCGGGTGTGCCAGGTATTGTCCCAGTTGAATTTCAACGACTTGGGCCTAGGGTCGCCGCATGGAAATGGAGATCACGCTTCCCGAGGAGGTCCCGGTCATGACCCTGCAGGGGACGGCGCTCTTTCCGCAGGCCCTGATGCCGTTGCACATTTTCGAGCCGCGTTACCGCCAGATGCTGCGCGATGTCCTGGCTTCGAACCGTCTCTTCGCGGTCGCCGGGCTTGATTTCAGCCGCGCCCGCGAAGGCGATGCATTCGAACCGCCGTGCCGCATTGCGACGGTCGGGATCGTGCGCGCCTGCCAGAAGAACGATAACGGCACGTCCAACCTCCTCCTGCAGGGCCTTTGTCGCGTGGAGGTCCTCTCCATCGCCCGCGAGGAACCCTACCGGCGCATCCGCGTTCGCGCATTGACCAGTGTTCCCGGGGCGACGGCTTCGGCAAACGAGAAACTGCGCGCCGAGCTCGCCCGGTTGATCGCGGTCAAGCTGCGCCTCGCGCCGGGTGGCGCCAAGGAGATGTCCGAATTCCTGCGCACTGTCGACGACCCCGATATTTTCGCCGACATCGCGGCGTTCAGCGTGTGCGAAAACGCCCGGATCAAGCAGCGCCTCCTTGAGACGCTCGACGTGCACTTCCGCCTTGAGCAACTCCGCCACTGCGTGGCCGCCGACATCGATCGCCTGAAGCTTTGGCGTAAGGTGCAGGGTCGTCTGCCCGACGACCGGATCTCCGACAACTGACCTGACGGGCCGGGGCGCTCAGGCCTTCGCGGCGGCGGGCCACCAGCGGTACAGGAAGAAATACACCAGCACCCCCGTCACGCTCACGTAGTACCAGATCGGGAACGTCCACTTCGCCCACGCGCGGTGCCGGGGGTAGTCCCCCCGGAACGCCAGCAGGAAGGTGCGCGGCACCAGGTAGGCGATGGCGATCGCGAGCAGGATGTGGGAGATCAGCATCGTGTAGTACACGGTGGCGATGGCGCCGGTGCCCCCGAAAGGCGTGTGCACACCGCGCACCAGGATCTTGTGGGCGACGTAGCCGATGAGGAAAACGGCCGAGACCACTCCTGCCGAGATCATGCTCGCCCGATGCCGGGCGATCGCCCCGGCCCGCGCCGTCTCATTCGGCGCGAGCCGCGCCTGGCGGATGAAGAAGAAGCCGGCCGTCATCAGCGCGGTCGCGAGGGCGTTGAGGGCGGCGTTGAGGGCAGGGATGTCCTGGACGTTCATCGGAATAGGAGGCGGTCAGCGACCAGCGCGCCGAGGGCGAGCGGCAGGTACGCGATGGAGGTAAGGAAGAGTTTGCGGGCGGACTGGTCGCGCCCTTCAGCCGGTAGAAAGCAGCCCGCGCGCCAAAGAAACCACGCGCCCAGCAACGCCGCCGCGCCGCCGTAGGCCCAGGTTGCCAGCCCCATCCACGAGGGCAGCAGGCTCACCGCGAGCAGTCCGACGGTGTTGATCAGCGACCACGCAGCGACCTTGCGGCCCGATTCGTCCCGCACCGGGAGCATCGGGAAATCCACGGCGGAGTAATCACGCCGGTAGGTCCACGCCACCGCCATAAAGTGCGGGATCTGCCAGAAGTAGAGCACGCCAAACAGGATCCAACCCAGCGCCGAAACGCGGCCTTCGCCCGCGCTCCAGCCGATCAGCGGCGGAAACGCGCCCGCCACCGCACCGATCTCCGTGCTCCACGCCGACCAGCGTTTCGCCGGGGTGTACCACGCGAGATACGAAACCGCCGTCAGTAGCATGAAGACCGCGGCGAGGCGGTTCACCTTCAGGAATAGAATGAAGAACGCCGCCGCGCACATCAGCCACCCGAGGACGAACGCCGATCCCGGCGGGACTTTGCCGGCGGGGATCGGCCGGCCGGCGGTGCGCGCCATCCGCGCGTCGGTTTCGTGCTCCATCCATTGGTTGAGCGCGGCGACGCCGCCGGCCGCGAGCGAGGTGCCCGCCAGCAGCAGCGTGAACCTTATCCCGTCCCACGCCGGCCGCGCCGCGAAATAACCTACCAGCGTCGTGAGGACCGACAACAGGCTCAGCCGTGGCTTAGTGAGCTCGAGGTAGTCGCGAAAGCTCGCGGACGCGGGCGCGGTCATGTTCGGGAGGGCGTCGCGAGCGGTGTGGGCCCATCGATCCGGTCACGGTGCGCCACCCACGTCAGCCAGAAGGTCACCGCGAGAAGCAAAGCTCCGACCACCACGTGGCTGGTGGTCATCTCGGGTTTGCGCAGCGTCCAGATCACCTGCGCGCCGAGCAGGATTTGCAGGATCAGTAAACTAACCAGGGCCGAGGCCCCGGCGCGCATCGCCATCGTGGAGGCCTTGTCCCTCCGAATCGTCCACGCAAACCACGTCAGGGCGAAGGCCAGCACCAGGGCCATGACGCGGTGGGCGAAATGAATCGAAATCCGGAAATCCCAGACCGGCGGCAGCAGATGGTTGCCGGGCGGCGGAGTGGAGAACGGGAACGAACCAATGACGAGACCGGCGTTGTTGTGTCGCATGGTCGCCGCGATGGTCAGTTGCGCGATCAGCAGCAGGCAGCAGATGATCCCGGCGCGGCGCACGGCCGGGCCAACCGGGGCCGTGCCTTCGATCCACCGGCGGGAACAAGCCGCCGCGATCGCGAACAGGAGGCACACGTAGACCTGGGCGAGGATGCCGTGCGGGATACGCAGCATCTCGCCCAGCGACATCTGGAAGCCTGGCACGGCCGTCTCATGGAGTAGCACCCGCTTTCCGCCGATGAGTCCCTGGATGATGACGATGGCGAGCGCCCACAGCGCGAGGTTGCGCAGCCAGCGCCGCTCCTCACGCCGCCAGATCCAGACGGCCAGACCGATCGTGATGAGACCCATCACGGCCCCGGTCAGCCGGTGCGAGTGCTCGGCGAACATCGAGATGTCGCGCAGCCAGCCCTCGGGGTTGATCGAGCCGTTCGACAGCGGCCAGTCGGGAAAGGCCATGCCCGCGTTGATGCTCGTGGTGAACGCCCCGAGCGTCACGAGCACGAACACCCACACACTGCCGGCCGTCGCGAAAACGGCGAGGGCGGGCTTGTGGGTGATGGTGCGCGCGTTGGCGGAGGACGTGGCCATGGAGCGTGAGGTCGCAGATGAATGCGGAGCACGCGCGCGGGCAAACCCTTTGACAATCTTGTGAGCCGCGCGAATCCGTACTCGGATGACCGCTAATACCGCCGCGCGCCTCGCCGTCGCCGCGTTCGCCTGCCTTGTCGCCGGCTGCGGGCGCGCTCCCGCGCCGGGTGACTCCGCGCCGGCGGCGGCCAAGGCGCCCGAGGCCGAGCGTTACGCGCTCACGGGTGAGATCCTGCGGGTCGAGACCGAGCGCAAGGTGCTCATCGTCCGGCACGACGAGATCAAGGGCTACATGCCAGCCATGACGATGGAGTTTCTCGTCTCCGACGGCGACCTCGCGCTCGCCCGTCCCGGGCAACGCATCCGAGCGGACATGATCCCGAGCAAGGATGGCGATTTCCGGTTGGAGCGCATCTGGCCCGACGAACGCTCGATCGAGGCGCGCACGATCGCCACCGGGGCGATGCAACTCCGGCAGGATACGCACACGCGCGGGAAGAACGCCTACCGCGAGGTGGGGGAGGGTGCGCCCGATTTCACGCTCTACGACCAGGAGGGCCGCATCGTGCAGGGCTCCCGTTTCCGCGGGCGCCACATCATGCTCAACTTCATCTTCTCCCGCTGCCCGGTGCCGACCATGTGCCCGGCGGCCACGGCCAAGATGATCACCGTGCAGCGGCTGGCGCGCGAGGCCGGCGTGCGCGACCTCGAGCTCGTCTCGATCACGCTCGATCCCGCGAACGACACGCCCGGCGTGCTGCGTGAGTACGCCTCAGTGCGCGGCATCGACACCTCGAATTTTTCCTTCCTCACGGGACCCGAGGGCGCGATCCGCGACCTCCTGACCCAGTTCGGGGTCATCACCCAGCTGCAGGGCGACATTCTCCAGCACACGCTCGCGACCCTGCTGATAGACCCGCAGGGTCGCATCGCGCACCGCACCGATGGCAGCCAATGGGAACCGCAGGATTTTGTGCGGCGCATGAAATCACCATGAGTTCCGCCTCCAACGCATCCCGCGCGCCTTTTGCCTGGGGTCAGGCCGCCGTAATCACCGGCGTCGCCGTGCTCGTCTTCGTCGCCTTCCGGCAAATCCCCACCGGAACGGATCTCAACCACATGGACTTTCGCGTGGAGAACCGCGGGGCCGGCGCGATCGAGTTCTGCGACCCTCTGAACCCGCAGTTCATCCCGGTCGTCGCGATGCGCTCCCCCGTCTCGATGATCGTGCGCACCGAGGCGCCACCCGCCGCGGGTCGTGAGGTGCGCGCGGTCGTTTCCCTGCGCACCGCCAACGGCAAGGTGATCGCGCCGCCCGACCTGCTCGTCACTCACACGCGTAGGCTGCACCTGCTCGTCGTCGCCCCGGCGCTCGGGGATTACCAGCATCTGCACCCGGAGCCGGGTACTGTGCCGGGGGAATGGTCCTTCCGCTTCACTCCTCGCGGCGGCGGCACGTACCGGGTTTTCGCCGACTTCACACCCGCCGCCACCGCGCGCGGTCTCTACGCGAGCGATGATCTTGTGGTTTCCGGTTCGCCCGTCGAGGCGCCGCGCGCGTCGCCGACCGTCGAGCAGCATGGCCATCGCTTCACGCTCGCCGTCAGCCCCCGGCCGGCGCGCGCCGGCCAGCCGCTCGATCTCGAATTCACGGTCGTGCGCGACGGGGGTGGGCCGGTCGCTTTGGAGAAGGTGATGGATGCCTACGCCCACCTCGTGGCCTTCGACGCCGCGCGCTCCGGCTTCGCGCATTTGCATCCGGTCGAGGCGCCGCCCGGCCCGGTCGCCGATCCGGCGCGGATCAACCTCCGTTTCAAGCTCACCGTCCCGCGCGCGGGGGTCTTCACTGTTTGGGCACAGCTGAACGTCGCCGGGCGCGAGGAGTTCGTGCCCTTCCGCCTCGAGGTCGCGGAGTAGCGCCGGCCGCCGGGGAATGACCGGTTGACAGGCCGCTCCCTCGCGGTGTGGTGGCGCCAACCCCCGCCCCCATGAAGCGCTCGCTCGTCCCGCTGCTGTTCTTGCCGGCCTGGTTCGCGTTCGCCGCCGAGCAGGCGCCCGAGAACAAGGGACCGCTCGCCGAGCCCATCCTCGCACCCAACCAGACCACCGTCGAGGTGCAGGTCTTCACCGCGACGCGCGTTCCCGCGATGCCTCCCGCGGCGACCGCAGCGGACTGGGCCACAACCGCCGCCACGTTGCGCCGCCGGGTCCTGGACGAGGTTGTTTTCCGCGGGGAGGCCCGCGCCTGGGCCTCGGCTCCGGGGCGGGTGGAGTGGCTCGACACCCTCCGCACGCCGCACGGCTACAGCGTGCGCAAGCTTCGCTACGAGGTCGTGCCCGGACTCTGGCTGCCCGCGCTGCTCTACCAGCCGGATCGTATTTCGGGACGCGTGCCGGTCGTGTTGAACGTCAACGGTCACGAGAAGACCGGTACCGCGACGCCCTACATCCAGGAGCGCTGCATCAACCTCGCGAAGCGCGGCATCCTAGCCCTGAACCCGGAGTGGCTTGGGCGCGGACAGTTGCTCGAGGAGAAAGGTCTCGATCACTACCGCATGAACCAGTTCGACCTCTGCGGCACGAGTGGACTCGCGGTCTTCCATCTCGCCGCGCAACGCGCTCTGGACATCGCCCTGTCTCTGCCCAACGCGGATCCCGAACGGGTTGCCGTCACCGGTCTTTCCGGCGGCGGTTGGCAGACCATCTTCCTCTCCGCGCTCGATGAGCGCGTGCGGCTCGCCAACCCCGTCGCGGGTTACTCCAGCTACGTCACCCGCGTGCAGTTCCCCTCGCTCGACCTCGGCGACTCCGAGCAGACGCCGTCCGACCTCGCCACTGTCGTCGATTACACCCACCTCACCGCGATGATGGCGCCGCGGCCGACGCTCCTCAGCTACAACGCGAAGGACAATTGCTGCTTCCGCGCCGACTACGCCCTCGCGCCTCTCGTGCAGGCCGCCGCCCCGCTCTTCCGCCTCGCCGGTGCGGCGGAGCGGCTGCAGCAGCACGTCAACCACGACCCGGGGCACAACTACGGACGCGACAACCGCGAGGCCTTCTACCTCTTCCTGCGCGACCAGCTGCTGGGCGGCGCCGCGGATTTTCCCCTGGCCGAGATCCCTTCCGAAGCCGAAGTGCGCCCGGCCGAGTCGCTTCGTGTGCCGCTGCCCGCTGGTAACCACGACTTCCACAGCCTCGCTTTGCAGCTCAGCAAAAACCTGCCGGTTGCAGGCCAGCCCGACCGCGCGCGCCTGCGGGCCATCGTGCGTGCGCCGGACTACCGTGTGGCCGCTACGTCCGCCGGCTCGGCTCGCGAGGATGGCGTGGAGGTGGGCCGCTGGCGCCTGAGGATGAACAACGACTGGACGGTGCCGGTCGTCGAGCTTTCCCCTTCCGGCGCGCGCTCAACGGTGCTGCTGCTGGCCGACGCCGGACGCGCCGCCGCGGAGCCGCGCGTCCGCGAGTTGCTCGCCGCCGGTCGACGCGTGGTCGCGGTCGATCCGTTCTACTTTGGCGAATCCAAAATCGCCGGGCAGCCGGGACTCTTCGCGATCCTTGTGGCGGCTGTCGGTGAACGCCCGCTCGGCATCCAGGCCGGCCAGGTCGCCGCGGTGGCGCGCTGGCTTTCCCGCGAGCGCGGTCTGGGGACGGTCGAGATCGCGACCGAAGGGCCGCGGACCGGCCTCATCGGGCTCGTCGCGGCCGCCCTCGAGCCGGACGCGATCGCGGGCCTGGTGCAGCGCGATGCGATGGCCTCGCTGCGCGAGGTGATCACCAGCGATCTCACGGTGATGCAGCGGCCCGAACAGTTCTGCTTCGGCCTGCTGCGTGAATTCGACGTTCCGCAGATCGAGGCGCTGGTGGCGCCGCGACCGGTGACGCGCCGCTGAATCTTTTCCGATGAATCCCACCCTTTTCCCCTTGGGCGATGAGCCCGTCTTCGGTCGGCGCGCGTTCGTCGGCGCCTCGCTGTCGTTCGCCGCGGCGGCGCTGTTGTCGAATGCCCGTTTGCACGCGGCCTCGAAGCCGTCTTTTTCCGCGGATCCGTTTTCGCTGGGTGTCGCCTCAGGCGATCCCACACCCGACGGTGTCGTGCTGTGGACGCGGCTCGCGCCGCGGCCGCTGGAACCCGGTGGCGGGATGCGACCCGAGCCGGTGGAGGTGACGTGGGTGGTGGCTGACGACGAGGCCCTCTCCAAGGTTGTCGCCTCGGGCACGGCGATGGCGAATCCCGCATGGGGTCATTCCGTCCACGTTGAGGTTTCGGGCCTGCGGCCGGATCGCTGGTATTTTTACCAATTCCGCGCCGGCGGGGTGGAAAGCCCGAAAGGTCGCACCCGTACCATGCCGGCGGCCAGCAGCCTGCCGGAGCGGCTGCGCTTCGCCTTCGCCTCGTGCCAAAACTTCGAGAGCGGACACTACACCGCTTACCAGCACATGGCCCGCGAGGATCTCGATCTCGTCGTCCACCTCGGCGATTATATCTACGAGGGCGCGGCCCACCGCGGACGACCGCGCCTCCACAACAGCGGGGAGATCTTCACGCTGGAGGACTACCGTCTTCGCTACGCGCTCTACAAATCCGACCCTGCGTTACGGGCCGCCCATGCCATGGCGCCCTGGATCGTGACGTGGGACGACCACGAGGTGGCGAACAACTACGCGGGGGACATCCCCGACAAGCCCGCGTCGCGCGACGAATTCCTGCGGCGCCGGGCGGCGGCCTACCAGGCATATTTCGAGATGATGCCGCTGCGCCGCGCCCAGCTGCCATCGGGGCCCGACCTGCTGCTGTTCCGAGCGTTGGATTTCGGGCGGCTCGCGACATTCCACGTCCTCGATACGCGGCAGTACCGCACCGACCAGCCGCAGGGTGACGGACGTAAGCCGCCCTCGCCGGTCCTCCTTGATCCGCGCGGGACCTTGCTCGGCGAACGTCAGCGGGCTTGGCTCGACGCCGGCTTGGAGCGATCTCCCGCCGCGTGGAACGTGCTCGCCCAGCAAGTGATGATGGCCCGGGTCGACCTCGCGCGGGGTCCGGACGTGCTGCACAGCATGGACCAGTGGCCGGGCTACGAATTCGAGCGACGGCGGGTGCTGCGCCATTTCCGTGATCGCCGGGTGAAAAACCCGGTGGTGATCACGGGCGACATCCACTCCAACTGGGCCAACGAGCTTGTGCAGGATTTCGACCGCCCCGACGGTCCGCCGGTGGGGGTGGAGTTCGTAGGCACATCAATCAGCTCGGGCGGCGACGGTGCCATCGAACCTGCGAACACGAAGGAGCTCCTGGCGGAGAATCCGTTCGTGAAGTACCGCAACAACGAGCGCGGCTACGTGCGGTGTGAAGTGACGCCCGTCGCGTGGCGCACGGATTTTCGCACCGTGCCCTTCGTGGAGCGCCCAGGTGCCCCGATCAACACCCGGGCCAGCTTCGTCGTCGAGTCCGGTCGCGCCGCCCTGAACCGCGTGTGACCGCGCGCTCCGTGCTTTGGCCGCGCCACGGCTTCATCTTGCGAATTTCCTGATGCGGCGCGGTCAGCGACTTCCGGACAAAACGCGTGATTTGTAGCCGGGGCTGCTCGCCCCGGAAAATGCAGGCGGGGAATTCCAGCCGAAGGTGGTACCTCTCCGCGCGTCCGCGTTTTCGCCGATTCGCGGTCCCGACTACTTTCGCGCCTTTGTCTCGACGGTCACGTCGGTGATCACGCCGCCGAAAGCGAACGGCGGCGCGTAATCCTCGCTCACCGGCGTGTAAAGATCGCGGCCGATGTCCAGCGTCTCGTGGCTGATGTTGCCGGTCATCACCTCCGGCACCTGGCCGCGGGCGACGGCCCGACCGTCGATACGCAGGACGACATCGGCTCCGCCGCTCGCGGTCAGATTCAATTCAGCGCTTACCGTGCAGGCGCCTTCCGGCAAACGCACCGGGGCGTCCACCGTGGTGCGACGCTCGCCCGCGTAGTTGTAATGAAAGACCGGACGCCCCTCGCGGACGTACAACACGTAGCCGGCGAAGCGCCCGCCGTGCGCGAGGATCACACCGTCGCCGGGGCGTTCGATACGGGCGGTGATCGTCATGGATCGGTCGCGGCGTTCGAGCGCGGTGAACTTGTGGAGGCCGGCTACTGGCGGAACGTAAGTGGCGCGGAGGCGATCGCCGTTCCAAGCCGGTCGAATCATGTCGCGCGGGCCGGCGCGGCGGTCGTCGAGCGGAAGTACGTCGTGGGCGGCCGCTTCGCGATCCCACGCCGAAATCAGCGCCGCCAGTCGCTCCGGTTGCTCGCGGGCGAGATCGCGGCTTTCGTTGAGATCGGCGTCGACGTGGTACAACTCCCACGTGTCCTCCGCGTAAGGCCGGCCCGAGGGGTGCCACGTCACGGCTTTCCAGCCGTCCGCCCAAATCGCGCGGTGACCGTGGATTTCAAAGTACTGGGCCTTTCGACGGGTCGGCGCCGCCGCGCCTTCGCGCGGCCAGGTGTAGGCAAACGAGAGACCTGCGATCGGAACCTGCCGGCGGCCGCTCAACTCGGCGGGTGCGCTTACTCCCGCGGCCTCCAGCACAGTGGGCAGCACGTCGACCGCGTGGTGGAATTGCGGCCGCAGCCCGCCGGCTTCCGTGATGCGCGCCGGCCAGTGCACGATCAGGGGCACGCGTATGCCGCCTTCGTGCGTTGTTCCCTTGGTGTGGCGCAGCGGCGTGTTGCCGGCCTGCGTCCAGCCGATCGGATAAGTGGGATAAGTGAACGGCCCGCCGAGGAGATCGACGCGGTCCGCTCCTCCCGCGAATTCCCCGAGTTTGTTCGCCGTGAACAGGCGCATCTCGTTCCAGATGCCCTCGGGCCCGCCTTCCGGGCTGGCTCCATTGTCGGATAACACGAGAATCAGCGTGTCGCGCAGAGCGCCCGTTTTCTCGAGCCAAGCCACGACCCGCCCTAGCTCACGATCGGCCGCCTCCATGCAGGCGGCGAAGCACTCATAGTAACGGGCGAACACCCGGCGCTCCCGCGGAGTGAGCGCGGCCCAGGGCTTCACGCCGGGGTTGGCGGGCGGGAGCCGCGTGCCGCGCGGCACGATGCCGAGCTCGATCTGCCGGGCCAGCGTCCGTTCACGGTACGCGTCCCAGCCGTCGTCGAAACGGCCGCGCCACTTCGCGAGCAAAGCTTCCGGCGCGTGGTGGGGTGCGTGTCCGGCGCCGAGTGAGAGATAGGCGAAGAAAGGACGCTCGGGTGCGGAAGCCCGGTGTTGCGCCATGAACGCGATCAGCCGGTCGCACAGGTCGGCGTCCATGAAGTAGGGCTCCTCCCCGCCGGGTCGGGTCGCCCGGGGCAGCACGCGTTCGCGCCCCGAGTAGATCTCGGGCGCGAACTGAGACATGTCGCCGCCCATGAAACCATAAAAGTGGTCGAAGCCCCGCCCGGTGGGCCAGTGCGTGACGTCGCCCGCCGCGTTGAGTTCAGCCATCGGCGCGAGGTGCCATTTGCCGAAGGCCGCCGTCGTGTAGCCACCTGCCCGCAGGTAGTCGGCCACCGTTCCCGCATCAGGCCGTATCCCGCCCAGATTGTTGCGGGCACCGTTCGCATACTCGCCGATGTGGCCCACGCCCACCGCATGGGCGTTGCGGCCGGTCAGGAGCGCCGCACGGGTCGGTGAGCAGACCGCGTTAACGTGAAAATTCGTGTAACGCAGTCCGCCGGCCGCCAAGCGGTCGACGGTGGGCGTCGCGAGCGGCGAGCCGTAGCAGCCGAACTGACCGAAGCCGACGTCGTCCCAAAGCACGACCAACACGTTCGGCGCGCCGGCGGGTGCGCGAAGCGGTTCCGGCCAGCGGGCGTCGGCCGGGGTCCACGCCGCGGATGCGGCCGCGGCAAAGGCGGCCGGAGCAACGGCGAGGGAGAGCATGGTCATGACCAAGCGGCGCATGGGCCGAGGCGAGTGCGGACCGCTGGTGCCGACAACGCAAAAGCCGCCGGCGCCGGCGCTCAGCGCGAGGGGCCGCGCAGGAACGCGATGAGATCCGCCATGCCCTGCGGGGGAATCGCCGATTCCAGACCTTCGGGCATCAGCGATGTGGCACCGCCTTCGAGTGAGGCGATCTCGTTGCGCCGAAAGGTGCGCCGCGAGCCGTCGAGCAGCTTTAGGGTGACGCTTCCGGCCGTTTCGGAGGCGATGAGGCCGTAGATCTGTTCTCCGTCCTGCAGCGTGCAGGTGAACGCGGCGTAGCCGGGCTGGATGTCGGCGTTGGGATCGAGGATCGACGAAAGCAGCCGTTCGGGAGTGTGGTTCGTCGCTGAGGCGAGATCAGGCCCGACGTCGCGACCTTCCTCACCGCGCTTGTGGCAAACGGCGCAGGCGGCGCGGTAGACATCGCGGCCGCGCCTGGCGTCGCCGGGGAGCGCGAGTGCCGGCACGTAGCGCTCGATGACGGCGACACGGGTGGGCACCGGTCCGCCAAAAACCTTCTGCGAGATACGCTGCACCTCGCGCGATTCGTGGCGCAGCAGTCGGCCGCGTTGGGTGGTGTCAAAAGCCGCGGCGGGTATCTCGCCGCGCTCCACCCGTTCGATCAGGTCCAGCGCCCATGGCCCGCGGCCGAGCCAGCCCACGAGCGTGGTCTCACGTCCCGCGGGCCCGAGCCGGTTCCATGCCGCGGCGAACAGCCCGGGTACTTCCGTCGCCGCGGTCGTGGCGAGGGCGCGGGCCGCGGCGCTTTGCACCGCCGGCGGATGCCGCGCGTCCAGCCAGGTGGCGAGTGAAGCGAGCGCGACCGTCCGACTGGAAGTGTCGGCCGCGAGCAACGCGGCGGCGGCGATGCGGTCGGCGGGCTTGATCGAGCCGTCGATGAAACGCGCGCGGGCCTCCTGGAGCCGCTGTCTCGCCCGGGCGGCCGCCGCGGAAAGGCGATCGGAGGGTTGCACCGCGCCTAGGGTTTCAAGCGAAGTACCGCGTTCGGCGAGCAGGACCAGGAGGCGGCGAAGCAGGTCGCTCGTCTCCGCTGACATCGGCCCGGGGCCGGCGACGATCGCCTCTAGGGCGAGCGCGACGGAATCACGATCTCCCGCCGCCAAGGCGGCCGGCAGCAGGGATCCGGCGGCACGCCCGAGGACTGCAGCGCCGGCGCGGGCGGCCGCGGCCGTGACCTTTGCGCCGTGATTCGCCGCCGAGCTTAGCACCGCTGCGACCATCATCGGTTCGGCCGAGTTGGTCGTGAGCAGTCGGCCGAGCGCGTCCCCGGCGAGCGCGTCGGGGGAGGCGCCCAGCGAGAACGCGAGTTGCAGCCGCACCTTGGGATCAGGATCTGTCGCGAGTCCGGCCGCGGCGGAAAGCAACGCGGGGGTGAAACGTGTTTCGGCAAGGCGCAGGGCGTTTTCGCGGACGCCGGAGTGCGGATCGCCTAGGGCGCGGGCCACTTCCTCCGAGGTCAGTCGGCCGAGTCCGTCGAGGACACAAAGCGCGTGGAGCCGCGCGAGTGGTTCCGCGGCATCGGCCGCCAGCGCGCGCAGCGGAGCGAGAGTCGCGGGGTCGGCGCGCCAGAGCAGCATCTGGTGCGCGTGGTCGCGCTCCCAGCCGCTGGGGGAGCGCAACGCGGCGGCCAGGCCGGCGGCGTCCAGTCGGTCGAGGCGCAGGGCGCGGAAAGGAGGCAATCCCTCGCGGCTTACACGGTAGATGCGCCCGCGGTCATCGCCGAGGCGGTAGGATGCCATCAGCTCGTCCTTGCCGCGCTGCGGGAGGAATTGCGGGTGCTCGATGATGTACCGATACATGTCCGCCACCCAGAGCGCGCCATCGGGACCTTCCCGCACCATGACCGGCCGGCACCAGCGGTCCTCGCTGGATAAAAAGTCGAATGCGCCTTCGCCGGGCCGGTGCTCGGCGGTGAACGAGACCCCTCGGTCAGTGAGGCGCGCGTGCTGCACGAGGTTGTGGAACGGCTCGCACACGAGCGCGTCGAGGACGCCGTCTCCCGCGCCGAACGTGCGCGCGTCGCGCGTGAGCACCGCGCTGCAGGCCGAGGTGAAACGGCCGGACTGATGAAAGCTGTGGTAGCGCTTCTCGGGTGCGCTCGCGGGAAACACGGGCGGGTTGGAGGGCGTGAGCAGCTGCACCAGCGTCTGGTCCGCGGCGAAAGCCGGGTTGCGCGCGAGGTAGTGGTCGGGAAGCACGTAATGCCAGAGCGGGTTCGAGTTCTGCGTGCCGAACCAACGGCCCCAATTGTCGCGGTTGCGGCCGAATTGCGTCGGGCCGCTCTGCGGCTCCAGGTCGCCGGTGTCGGGCCGGAACCGGAAGTCGCGGCTGCCCGTCGCCACCTCGGCGCCGGTGCGGTGCGACTTCAGCTTGGTCGCGGCCCCGTGGCCGCGGTGGTGACCGCCGGACGCGACATGGACCCAATTATCGAGTCCCCAGCGCAGTCCGTTCGCCCGCAGCTGCTGGTTGCCCTCGAAGAGTCCGCTCACGAGCACCTCGCGTGAGTCCGCCTTTCCGTCGCCGTCGGTGTCCCGCAGGAGGAGGATAAGGGGCGCTGCCGTGATGATCACGCCGTCGCGCCACGTGAGGATTCCATTCGGGAAGTTCAGCCCCTCGGCGAAGAGCGTCGAGCGGTCGTAGCGGCCATCGCCGTCGGTGTCCTCCAGCACGCGCACGCGCCCGCCCGACGCACCCTTGCCGTCGAGCCCGAGGGGATAGTCGGCCATCTCGACCACCCAGAGGCGGCCGCGGGAATCCCAGTCGAAAGCGACGGGATCAGCCACCAGCGGCTCGGCGGCGGCGAGTTCGACGCGAAAGCCGGGCGCGACGTGGAATTTCCGCAACGACTCCTCCGGTGAAAGCGGCGCGACGTCCGGCACCGGCGCACGTGTAACCGCGGACGCCGGGGCGGCGCGACCGGAGGCGGCGAAATGCGCGGCGATCTCCGCTGCCGTGAGCGCGCGTTCGTAAACCGCGACTTCGTCGATTTTGCCCTCGAAAGAGGCGAAGCCGTCACACCTTCCCGCGAGGAAAATCTCCTTCGCCGGATCAATCGCGGTCGCGGCCACCGTGGTGTCGATCTCCGGTTCGGCGTGTCCGTCGAGGTGCACGCGCACGCGATCTCCCGAGCGAACGAGCACGACGTGATGCCAAGCGCGGAAGCCGAGCTTGGTCCTTCCATGAAAAGCCCCCGCAGGGCTGTCGCCGGATTGGAAGAGGAGTCGACCGGGAACGCCGTTCGCGGAAGTTCCGCTGATGCTCAAGTGCTCGCCGGCGGCCGCGTTGCCCGCCGGACCGCGCGACCACAGCACGCCGGTCACCGGGCGCGCGTCGACCGGCATAGCGTTCCAAAGCCAGAGCTCCACGGTGTGTTCCCGGCCCAGTTTCGGCAGTTCCGCGCGCAGGCGGCCGCCGGCGAAATGCGGCGCGCGGTTGATCCGTGGGCCGGAGAAGGCCGACGGGTTCTCGGGCACGGCCGAGATGGCGTCCGCCGCACTTTGAGCGCCCGGCAGGTGGAGCGCTACACCCGGTTCAAAGCGGGCGTTTCTTCCGGCTCCGGTGGCATCGGCGGCCGCGGGAAACTCCGATTCGTCGAGGCGCCAATAAGCGTGCGGCCGGTCCGCGAGCACGGTGCGCGCGTAAGCCCCATTGCTCGGGGCGGTTTCCGGGCGCGGCGCGCCGGCGACGCGCTCAAGCAGGCCGAGCAGAGCCTCGACAATCTTCGGCTCAGCTTGCTCCTCGAGCCCTGCGGTCCGCGCCGCCCACGTCGTGTAGCCGCCAAGGAAGTGCTGCTCGGGCGGAGGAATGTAGCCCTCCGCACCGTTGGCCAACTCGATGTTGAAGGTGGCGGGCAGCGGGCTGCGCGCCTTCAGCTTCAGCCCTGTCAGCGCGTAGACCTCGTTGGGGATCGCCGTGATCCCGGTTTCGCCGATCCGGAGCGCCTGGAGCTTCGGTTCACGTTCGGGTTCCGCCGCCAGGAACAGCTGCTCCCGCGCGTAAACCTCGCGTTGGTTAGCCGCCGGACGGTCTCCCATCGGCCCGGCCAGGCTCCGCGCCCACTCCATTCGCGCCGCGCTGGCGAGGCGACGTTGCAGCCTGAGCGTTGCCTCCGCCATTACCAGCTGACCCGAGCCGCGGTGCTCAATCGTACGATGGACTTCGGCCGCGCGTGCGAGCAGACGTTCGCTGTAGTCGTCGAGCGTCACCTTCGCCTGAGGGCGGCTGTAATCCATCCAATGCGAGTCGCCGCTCGTGCCCTGCGAAAGGATACCGATGAAGTTTTCACCGTCCTTCGCGCCGACCAAGCGACCGATGCCCTCGGCGAAACGGCCGCAGAAATCCGCGGAGAGCGTTGGCGCCCCGAAGTAATGCATCGAGAAGTTGCCGAGGACCGCGAGGGGTGTGCCGTCAGCCGCCTGCACCGAGAGCATGGTCAATTGTGGGTCGATCGGCCCGGCCGGTCCGGTGACGTCGGGGCTTTCGTAACCCGGGTGCATGTTCGCCCGGACCGAGACCTCGCCGAACGGATCTGGCAGCATGCGGTCGGGACGCCGGATCCAGCGGCGGCAATTCGTGAGATCCCACGCGTCGACCGCTCCGCGTCCGATCCGCGCTGGACGCTCGCGGGCCGCCGCAGCGGCGATCGCCTCCGTGATCTTCGCCGGCAGGAATGCGGCGTACGCGGGATCGATGCGTGCTCCGAGGCAGCCCATCGCGGCCGGGGCGCTGTGCGTATGGGTCGCGGATACCAGCATCCGGTCGGTGGCAATACCAGTCGACTTCGCGGCGGCCGCCTTTGCGCGGTCGATCAGCTCCCGCGGCAGCATGCAGGTGTCGACCACGCAGATCGCCACCCGCTCGTGACCATTGGCGATCACGAGTGCGCGGGCCTGCAGGCGGTCTACGGCCTTGGTCGCGGTCTTTTCCAAGAAGCCGCCGTTCACCCGCACGGGGTAGTCCACGGGGGTGATGTCGACCTTGGCGGCGCCGGCGCGGTACTGCCCCTCCGGCG
>JAURJO010000449.1 GCA_030832235.1 Verrucomicrobiota bacterium | reverse complement strand
AGGGCAGCCCCGCGCGTCACCACCCCCGCGCACCCCAACTCGCATGAAAAGCACCCTGCCGCTGCTCCTCGCCGCCTGCGTCGCCACGTTCCTCGCGCGTCCGCTTCCCGCGCAACCCGCCACCGGCGTAATCACCGGCCGCATCCTCAGTCCCGCAACCGGGGAATACGTCCGCAACGCCGAGGTGACCGTCGCCGGGGGCAACCTCGCGGCATTCTCCAACGAGGACGGCACCTACCGCATCACGGGCGTGCCCCCGGGCACGGCGTCCATCACCGTGAGCTACACGGGCTACGAGACGGCCACGGCGGCCGTGGACGTGCCCGCGGGTGGCTTGGCGCGGCGGGATTTCGAGCTCGCGCCGGCCACGATCCGGCCCGGGGCGAAGCCGGCCGGTCCGACCCCGGTGGTGCGACTCGACCAGTTCGTCGTTTCCTCCGACCGCGAGGGCAACGCCAAGGCGATCATGGAGCAGCGCGCCGCGCTCAACTTCAAGAACGTCATCGCCTCGGACAACTTCGGCGACATCACCGGCGGCAACATCGGCGAGTTCATCAAGTACGTGCCGGGCGTGGCGATCGACTACAGCCAGTCCGACGCCCGCTCGGTGCGCATCGGCGGCCTTGACCCGAAGTACGCCGGCGTGAGCGTCGACGGCATGAGGATGGCCAGCGCGGCCTCAGCGGGCTTCGGCGCCGACTCGCGCCAGTTCGAGTTCGAGCAGGCGTCCATCAACAGCGTGGAGACCATTGAGGTGAACAAGACGCTCACGGCGCGGATGGACGCGGACTCGCCCGCGGGCGCCATCAACCTGCGCAGCCGCAGCGCGTTCGACCGCAAGGGCCGTGATTTCACCGTCCAGCTCACCGCGTCGGCCAACAGCTACCAGATGACGCTGGGCAAAGTCGCCAGCCCGACCAATCTCCGCCAGCGCGTCGTGCGCCCGGGCGGCAACCTCAGCTACGGCGACGTGTTTCTCGACGGCCGCCTCGGGGTGCAGCTCAACCTCGGCAGCTCCACCATCTACGGCGAGCAGCAGCAGGTGACCAACGCCTACGACTATTCCCAGCCCGCCCGCGGGCCGGTCATCACGGGCATCACATTCAAGGACGCGCCGAAGATGATCGATCGCCAGTCATTCGGCGCGAACCTCGATCTCAAGGTCATGCCCGGCCTCGTGTTCTCCCTCCGCACCAGCGGCTCTCACCTCGCGGACGAGTTCTACGCGCGCCAGTTCATCTTCACCGCCAACGTCGCTCAGATCGATCCGGCCTCCACCCTCACGCGCGTCATCGCGCGGCCCACCGCGAACGCCAACACCCGCCTCGACACCGCCGCCAACCACCGGAAGAAGCTCAACGATACCGTCAACTACGTCGCCAAGCTCGAGCACCAGCGGGGAGACCTCGGTCTGACGCTCGGCGGCGGCTACTCGCGCAGCGGCACCCATTACGAGGACCTGCGCGAGGGCTTCTTCCAGAACCTCAGCATGCGCGTCACCCGCATGGGCTGGATGGCCGAGCGCAGTGACACCAACCACACCGCCTGGACCATGACCCAGATCGCGGGCCGCCCGTGGGATGATCCCGCCAGCTACGGGCGCGACGACGCCAACGCCAACAACGTCGCCAGCAGCGCGCGCGACGGCCGCAGCCAGGTATTCACCGGCCACCTCGACGCCCGCACCATCGTGAACCCGGGGCTGCCCATTCAGCTTTTCGCGGGCCTGAAGACCCGCCTCACGACCTTCGGCAACACCGACGGCGGCGCGCAGCGCTGGACGTTCGTCGGGCCCCGCGGCTCCCAGCTCGACCCGTCGACCGTGTACCTTGCCGAGACCAACCACCGCTGGGACCCCAAACAGGGCGGCAACGCCGCCAGCCTCGGCCTGCGTTTCCCCGACACCAACGCGATGCAGGCGCTGTTCCGTTCCAATCCGGAACAATTCGTGCCCGACACCGTCGGCAACTTCACCAACGCGTTCATCAACCCGCGCTCCGTGCAGGAGCAGGTCGACGCCGCCTACGCGGAGGCCAACGCCCGCTGGAGCGCCCTCCGTTTCAACCTGGGATTCCGCCACGAGCGCACCCGCACCATCGGTCGCACGTTCGACATTCTCCCCGCCGCCGCCGTGCGCGCGGCTGGATTTACCGCCGGCACAATCCCCTACGTCATCTACCAGTACCGCAACGGCGTGCGCCCCTCCACCTACGGCGGCTACGCGAACAATTTTCTCAGCGGCGGGGTGAAGTACCTTGTGACCCGCAACCTCACGCTGCAGGCCGCCGCAAGCCAATCCATCGGCCGTCCCAATTATAACGCCATCGCCGGGGTGATCGCCGTCAACGAGACGACCCAGCGCGTCACGCTGCCCAACCCCGACCTGAAGCCGGAGACCTCCGACAAGTTTTTCCTCAGCGCGCAGTATGCGCTCGAGCCGGCGGGCACGTTCTCGGTCTCCACGTACCAGCTGAACGTGCGCAACATGGGGACGCTCAGCGCGCCGGTCAGCGCCGCCGAGGCCGGCTACGCCGACGACCCCGAGTACACCGGCTACACCTTCTTCCGGAACTCCAACGCCGACGGCACACGCCGGATCCGGGGCATCGACGTCGAGTACAGCCAGCAGCTCGTCTTCCTCCCCGGTTTCCTCCGCGGCTTCAGCGTGTTCGGTTCCGTCTCCCGCACCATTCCCGACGTCCAGATCGTCGACCTTGTCTCCAAGTCCGCCAACGGCGGCCTGCGCTTCAGCAACCACCGCTTCAACTCGCAGTTGCGGTTCACATGGACGGCGGCCCGACCGACTTCCTTCACGGCGACGCGCAGCCAGTGGGAACGCGAGCGCCTGATGTTCGACTTTAGCGGCGGTTGGCGGCTCAACCGCACCTACGAGCTCACGCTGAGCGGCCGCAACATCCTCAACGAGGCACTCTCGGCGTACGCCGACGCTCCCGGCACGATCGTCTACAAGGACAACTTCGGCGCCGTCTGGACCTTCGGTATCCGCGGGCGGTTCTGAACGCGAGGGCCGCGCGGTGGAAACCGCCGCGCCCGACGCGTCGGCCCCGGGATCCCGGCTTCCCGATCACCCGCCCCGTTCCCGCCTTCCGGCTTTCCGCATTCCCTCGCCACCGCTCCCGCTCCTCGGCTCGCCTCACGTCTCCGCCTCGAAATGCATCGATCTTTATCCGTGGTTACCCAACTGCGGGTGCGTCGGGAGCGCGATGCGATCCGAGGTTTGGGCCGGTGGATCGCACGCTCTGAACTCGGGTTTGGCCTCCGTGCACTCTGGGTCCAAACTCGACTCCCCTTCCGTTGCGGCTGCACCGCGCCAGGCTAATCAGCATCCCGATTCGCGGATCGGCGTTTTCCTTGTCTAATTCCCGTCCGCTTCACCCAATCTCCCCGCCTCCGCCATGCCCGCCGAGACCAAAAGCCCAGCCTCCCACTCCGCGGTCACGCCCAAGCTCAACGACCTCGAGATCAAGGACGCCCAGCTGATTTTCACGTCACTCTGGCGCGACCTCGAGGCGGAGGTCGGCCGGGAAAACCTGCGGTTCCCCAAAGAGATCATCCTGCTCGGCGGCGCGCCCGGCGCCGGCAAAGGCACCAATACCGATTTCATCGCCAAGGCGCGCGGGCTCACCTGCCCGCCGATCGTCATGAGCGCACTCCTAGACTCACCCGAGGCGCGCAAGTTGAAGAACGCGGGCAACATGGTCGGTGACCGCGAGGCGGTCGGCCTGTTGCTGCGCGAACTGCTGAAGACGGACTACCGCGACGGCGTCATCATCGACGGCTTCCCCCGCACCAAGGTGCAGGTCGAGTGCCTCAAGCTGCTCGTCGATCGCATGCAGGCGCTCCGCAAGGAGTTCTACCAGACGCCGCTCAGCATCCATTTCCGCCAGCCCACGATTCACATCATGGTGCTGTTCGTCGACGAGAAGGAGTCCGTCGCCCGCCAGCTGAAGCGCGGCCGCGAGACGCGCGCCCACAACGAGGAGGTCGCCCGAACGGGCATCGGGGAGCCGATGGAGGACCGCCCCACCGACCACGACGAGGCTCTTGCATCCCGCCGCTACCGGGTTTTCAAGGACCAGACGTGGGATGCGCTGCAGTCCCTGAAGGAGATTTTCCACTACCACTTCATCAACGCCCAAGGGCCGGTAAACGAAGTGGAGCGCAACATCCTCCACGAGCTTGAGTACCAGAGCACTTTGGAACTCGACCCCCGGACGGTGGACCGCCTGCGCGGAGTTCCGGTCGCCAGCGAGATCATTGTCCATGCCCGGCAGGACCTGGTGAAACGTCTCGACGGGTATGCGTTGGAGCACCCGGAGCATTTCGCGCGGGTCGTCGGTTTCATCGAGAAGAAGATCGTGCCGATCGTCCTGCGGCATGCGATCTCGGGAGTAGCGCACATCAACGCCGAGGACCCGGTGCTGGAAGATCCGCTCGCGCTGGCGATGCTGATCGATGTCTTCTCCGAGCGCGGCTACCACGCGGTCGTCGACATCCACAAAATCGAGATCCCTGAGCACGTCGACCTCGCCACCGGCCAGATCCGCTGCCGCACGAAGAAGGTGTTCCGGATCCAAATCCGCTTCCAGGGTTCCGAAATCCGCCGCGGCTGACGCGCGCCGCCCACGCCATCACTCGTAGCGGAGCGATTCGATCGGATCGAGCCGGGCCGCCTTGAGTGCGGGATAGAGACCGGCGGTGACGCCGATGATGGTGCAGGTGAGCAGGCCGATCGCGGCCCAGTCCCAAGGAAACACCACGGCGGCGTTCAACCAGACCGCGAGGGCGTTGCCGGTGACGACCCCGAGCAGGATGCCCACCATTCCTCCCGACAGGGAAAGCACCACGGCCTCGATGAGGAACTGCATGAGGATGCTGCGGGACCGGGCACCGATGGACTTGCGGATACCGATCTCCTTGGTGCGCTCCGTGACGCTCACGAGCATGATGTTCATGATCCCGACGCTCGCGGCGAGCAGCGCGATGGCCGAGATGACCAGGGCGCCGGCACGGACGATGTCGGCCACCTGGGCGAAGACGGCGATCAGCGAATCGTTCGAGTAGAGCTCGAAGTCGTTTTCATCCTCGGCCTGGAGGCTGCGCACCATGCGCATCGCGGTGATGGCGCGGTCCACGGTCTCGTTGTAAACCTCCTGCGAGGGCGCCTGGGTGGCGATGGTGATGGAGAAGCGTGCGGCGCCGTGATCGGAGAGGAACCGGGTAATCGGTGTCATCACGATGTCGTCCTGGCTTTGACCAAAGTTACTACCCTTGGCCGCGAATGTGCCGACGACGGTGTAGGTGCGTGAACCCACCTTGATCATTTTCCCGAGCGGCGACTCGGACGGGAAAAGCCGCTTGAGCACATCCTGACCGATAATCGCGAAAGGCCGACCGAGATCGACGTCCTCCGGGGTGAAGTTACGCCCGGCCTCGATGGAGTACTGGTTGGCGGCGAGGAAGTGTTCGTTGGTGCCGCCAAAGTTGACGCCCGGCTCGGTCTTGCGGTTGGCGTAGGTTACCTGGACGGGACCGTCGCGGTTGAAGACTTTGAGGCACACGACGTCGCTCCACCCCTCCATGAGCTGCCGGTAGCGCTGGGCCTGCTCGAGGGTGATGTTGCGCCGCTGTTCGACCCGCCGGCGGTTCTCGCCGCTCAGCTGGATGCCGTTGGGGTACTTGCCGATCTGAAACATGTTCACCCCGAGGAAGCTCAACCCCGTCTCGATGGAGCCGCGCATCGCGGAGACCGTCGTCATCACGCCGATCACCGAGAACACGCCGATGGTGATGCCCGACATCGTGAGGAAGGACCGGAGCTTGTTCACGCCCAACGAGCGGAACGCCATGCGGAGGATCTCGGAGAGAAGCATGATCGGCCGGATTTACTCGTAGCGCAGGGCCTCGACCGGATCGAGGCGTGAGGCCCCGAGCGCGGGCGCGAAACCGGAGATGACACCGGTCAGGATCGAAACGGCCATGCTCACGATCATCAGGCTGCCGGAGAACTCGACGGGCAGTTCCGGCAGGGCGCCGCTGATGCCGAGACAGGTGACATACGTGATGGCGAGCCCCACGGCACCGCCGATGAGGCAGATCGAGACGGCCTCGATGAGAAACTGAAGCAGGATGGTGCGGCGGCGGGCCCCGAGCGCCTTACGCGTGCCGATCTCCTTGGTGCGCTCCTTCACGCTCACGAAGGTGATGTTCATGATTCCGATCGCGCCGACGAAGAGCGAGAGGCCCGTGATGAAGAGACCGGCCACGGCAATGCCGGTTTTAACCGGATCGAGCTGCTCCTTGAACGCCTGCTGCTGGTTGATCGAGAAATTGTCGCGCTCCGCCGGCAATTGCCCGCGCACCCGGCGCATCGCTCCCGTTAGTTCCTCTTCCGCCTGCGTCAGCTTGGTCTTGTCCGTGACCTTGACCCGCAGTTGCAGATCCATGCGGTTACCCCACAGCTTCCGCATGGCGTTCAGCGGAACGATGATCTGGTTGTCGAAGCTGAACAGCCCGAGGAACTCGCCCTGCTTGGCGAGCACACCGACGACCGAGAAATGCTGACCGCGGATGTCAACGGTCTGCCCGAGCGCCGGGCGGCCGGGGAAGAGGTTCTCCGCCACGCCCGAGCCGAGCACGCAGACGGATCGTCCCGCGTTGGCCTCGAACTCGGTGAAAAGGCGCCCGGCGGCGACTTCGGCCGTGACGATGCGCGAGTAGTCGGAATTGGTGCCGAAAAGCATGACGCCGCCGAGCTTCACGTCGCCCGCCTTGACGTTGGTGCCGCGGGCACCGACAGGGACAGCCACCTCGAGGAGGGAGCCCGGCGTGGCCTCGAAGATGCGGTTCAGCCGCTCGGCCTGCTCCACCTGGATGGCGGGCCGGTTCACGTAGTTCCACCAGTCCGGCACCCGGCGCCACGGCCAACGCTGCACGTAGAGAACGTCGTCCCCCAGCAGCGCGAGGCTGCGGTTGAAGCCGATGTCGATGCCGTTGATTGCCGTGCCCATGAGGGTGACGGCGACAATGCCGATGATGACGCCCAGCGCGGTCAGCACCGAGCGCATCGCGTTGGCCCGGATCTGCCCGAAGGCGATGCGGAACGACTCCGTGAGCTCGTAGATCCCGCGGGTCACGCTCCGGGCCGCTCGTCCCGCTCGATCAGGCCGTCCCGCAGACGCACGATGCGGCGCGCGTGGCGGGCGATGTCCTCCTCATGGGTGACGACGATGATGGTGTTGCCCTGATCGTAGAGCTGCTCGAAGAGCGCCATGATTTCCTCGCCGGTGCGGGAGTCGAGATTGCCGGTCGGTTCGTCGGCGAGCAGGATCGAAGGACGGTTCACGAGGGCGCGCGCGATCGCGACGCGCTGGCGCTGGCCGCCGGAAAGCTCGTTGGGCTTGTGGTGAACGCGGTCGCCGAGGCCGACGTTCTTAAGGGCCTCAAGGGCGCGCTCCCGACGCTCCGCCGGTCCCACGCCCGCGTACACGAGCGGCAGCTCCACGTTGTGGAGCGCGTCGGAGCGCGGCAGCAGGTTGAAGGTCTGGAAGACGAAACCGATCTCGCGATTGCGGATCTCGGCGAGCTCGTCGTCCACCATGTGCGCGACGTTCTTGCCGTTGAAGTCATAGCGGCCGCCGGTCGGCGTATCGAGGCAGCCGAGCATGTTCATCAGCGTCGACTTGCCGGAGCCGGAGGGCCCCATGATGGCGAGGTACTCGTTGCGGCGGATCTCGACGTTCACCCCGCGCAGCGCGTGCACCGTCTCGGCCCCCATGCGGTAGAGCTTGGTTACACCCTCGATCCGGATGACGAGACTGCCCGGCGGGCGATACGACCGGGCGGTGGCGACGGGGGGAAGAGGCGCGATCATGGGGTTGGAGATGTTCCTGACGGAGACGCTGGTGGAGGCGCCCGGCTTCAGCGCTTTTCACCTTCCTTGACCGGCTTCGCGATGGTCACCGCCATGCCGTCCTTCAATTGACGGCTGATGGCCGCGTAGCTGCCGGCAACAACAACGTCTCCGGCCTTCACCCCGGACTTCACCTCAATGTGCGTGGTATCGGCGATGCCCACCTCGACGTTTTGCTGCCGAACCTTGTCGCCCGATTTGATGAAGACGACCTTGGCCAATACTTCCCGGCTGCGGCGCGCCTCGCGCTTCTCGGCGGCGGCATCGAGCCCGGAACCGGATTTGTTCTCGGCGTCCTTCGCCGCCTTCTTCTGCAAGTCCTCGGTCGTCATGCCGCCCGTCGCGCGCACCGTCACACTCTGGATCGGGACGGCGACGACGTTCTCCACGGTCTGCGTCTCGATGTCCGCCGTGGCGCTCATGCCCGGCCGCAACTGCACACCCGGGTCGCTGATGCGGATCTTGACGAGAAAATTGGTGACGTCGTCGGACATCGCCGCGAGCTGTGAGGCGCCGCCGCCGCCCTGGGCCGACGAGCTGATCTCGGAGACCTTGCCGCTGAATTTACGGGCGGGATAGGCGTCGATGGAGATCACCGCGCGGTCGCCGACCTTGACGTTGACGATGTCGTTCTCGTTCACGCGCACGCGCAGTTCCATCGCGGCGAGGT
>JAURJO010000448.1 GCA_030832235.1 Verrucomicrobiota bacterium | reverse complement strand
TCCAAATTCGAGACCGAGCTCGCGGTGCGGCCGGATGACATCGACCTCTACCAGCACGTGCACAGCACGCGCTACCTCGACTACGTGCTGGCGGCGCGGTTCGAGCAGATGGAGAAGAATTACGGCATGTCGATGCAGGCGTTCGCCGACCGCGGCCTCGGCTGGTGGATGACAACCGCCACGATCCACTACAAACGCCCGCTCGGCTGGGGCGACCGCATGATCGTGCGCTGCTGGATCGACCACTTCACCGAGACTGGCTGCCGCGTGGACTTCGAGATCGAGAAGCAGCCCACAGCGAAACGCGTCTGCGACGGGCATTGCTCGTACACGCTCGTGACGCTCGCCACGGGCCGCTCGACCCCGATCCCCGAGGACGTCCGCGCGAAGTATTCGATCTGAGCGAACCACCGGCCGCCCCGCGGCTCAGGCTCCGGCGGATTTCTTCCCGGCTACGACGGCAATTTCACGGCGGAAGGCCGCGGCCATCGCAGCCGAAGAGAAATGGTTTTCCGCGGCGGCGCGGCCCGCGCGGCCGAGCTCCGCGCGTCGCGCCGGGTCTCGCAGCTGGTCGCGCCAGGCGCGGGCGAGCGCCGCGGGGTCGCGCGGCGGCACGCCGAGACCGCCGCCGCCCGCGGCCATCAGCTCCGGAAACGCGGCAGACTGCGGCTGCACTACCGGCACACCGCACGCCATCGCCTCGACAACGTAGAGACCGAACGCCTCCGCGTAGGTCGCGGGCACCGAGAACAGCGAAAGTCCGCGCAGGAAGGAGATCTTCTCCTCCCGGGAAATATTCGGCGACCACGTGACGCGCGCGGCGAGTCCGGCCGACTCAATCCGTGCCCGCAGCCGGCGGATAAGCGGCTCGTCGCCGGCGGTGGCCGCGCCCGCCAGGTGTAGCCGCGTCTCGCGGTCGCCCAGCTCACCGGCCAGGTGCAGGAACGCGTCGACCATCACCTCGATGCCTTTCTCCCGGCACATGCGCGCGAGGTAACCGACGGTTGGCGTGGCCGGCGGGGCGTCCGCAGCCGCGTAACCTTCCAACTGAATGCCGTTGAAGACCACCTTCACCGCATCGCGGGCGAGGCCCAGGCGCCTCCCCATCAGTTCGGCGTAGAAAAGGCTGGGTGAAAGGATGAGGTCCGACGCGCGCAAGGTGGCCGCCATGGCTTCCCAGCATTGCGTGCGATACGGCTCCGGGAGGCCGTCGAGAAAAGCATCCTCACCCTGGAAGAAGGTCACTACCGGCGCGCCGAGCCGGCGCTTCAGCGGCTCCGCGAAGCCCGCGAGCAAAGCGGTGGAAAGGCACACGACGTCGGGACGCTCGGTGTGCTCCAACCAGCCCATGAGTTTCTCCAGCTCCTTGCCGAGCCGGCTCGAGCCGACGTTGAACATCTCGAGCGTCATCTCGCCATGGTCGCGCGCCGAGGTCATGTGGCTGTGGCGAGCGGCCCAGCGCAGCAGGCCGGTGGAGTTGAGCAGGCGGTCGACGAAAGCCGGCGTGCGGCGGAAGAGCGGCACCTTCTGCTGCAGGTAGACATTGATGCCGCCGAAGAAGACCGGAACGCGCGCGGAGCCGGGCAACGCCTCCTCGTCGAGGGTGTGCGGAAGGTACATCGGCGCCATCGTCACGTCGTCGCCGGCGCGGTGGAGTTCCCGCGCGAGGGCGTTGTCCCTCATGCAGGCGCCGCAGTAGTAGCTGCCGGTGCCGGGCGTCAGGAAGACGATCTTCACGATCGGAGGTTGGTTCGGCGGCGGCCGCGTGTCGAGGTCCCGGGACCGGATCAGCGCGCGGGGGCCGGGGCCGAGCCGGCGCGCACGGCGAACACCGTGCCTTTCTCGCCGCCGACCACGATGAGGTCTTCGCCGAACGCGGGTGACGCCGTCAGCGCCTCGCCGAGCTCGAGCCGCCAGAGCTCCGCGCCCGCCGCGAGCTCCGCCGCATAGAGACGACCGTCGGCGGAGCCGAAGACCACGGCGTCGTTGAAAAGGATGGGTGCACCCTCGACCCGACCGCCGGTGCGGAACTTCCACACCGCTTCACCCTTCAGGCGGTCGATGGCATGGAGGCTCTTGTCGCGGGAGCCGATGAGCACGAGGCGTTCGTTCACCGCCGGCGAACTGAAGAAGGGCATCGCGCGGTCCTGGTATTTCCAAGCGACCGTGCCGGCGGCGACGTCGAACGCGACCGTCTGGTTCGCGTAGTTCCCGCAGAACGCCATCGTCCCGAACGTGCCGATCGAGGCGGGGATGTACGCCTCGGCGTCGATCGTGCGCACGACCTGGCCGTCGGCGAGTCCGACCACATGCAGCTGGGCGTCGCAGCCGCCGAACACCACGAAGCGTCCGTCCACGATCGCGGGTGCGCCGTTGATGTAGTTGCCAGTCGCGTAGCTCCACACGACGCGCCCATCGGCGGCGTCGAGCGCGCGGGTCGTGCCGTCGTAGCCGTTGACGAGCACCCAGTCACCGGGACCGGTAGGGTTGCGGACGAGCGTCGCCCCGGAGCTGATCTTTTCGTCGGTGGCGAAGGTCCAGACCACCGCGCCGGTGTCGGCCGCGAGGGCGTAGAGTTTGCCGTCGTTGGAACTGAGAAAAACCCGCCCGCCGCCGACGGCCGGGGCGGCATTGACGGCGTCCTTGGTCTCAAAGGACCAGAGTTCGCGGCCGGTGGCGGCGTCGAGGCAATGCAGGCGGCCCTTGTCGCTACCGATGAAGACGCGGCCAGCGGCGATCGCGGCCTCGGCGTTGACCGGCCCCGGGGCGGTGAACGTCCAGGCGACGGCCGGTTCGCGCGGCACGGGAGCGGCGGCGGCGCCGGTGAGGGCGGGACCGCCGCGGGTCATCGGCCACGCGGTGGCCTTGGGTGCCGGCGGAGCCTTGGGCGAGGCGGCAGGTTTCTCCCCGCAGCCGGACAGCGCCAGGACCAGCGTGGACGCGAGCAGGCACAGGCGCGGAAACGCGCGACGGGGATCAGGTTTCAATGCCGGACGCACGCCGGTAGAGTGAGATGAAATCCTCCCGCTGCAACGGACGCGGGTTGAATTTACCGGTCCACTGCCGCGTGGCGTCATCGGCGAGGAGCGCGAAGTCGGCGGCGGGGTCGAGGGCCGGAAAACGGCAGCGGCGCACGAGAGCCTCTGCCCATTCGAGGAGCGAAAGGTCCGAAACCTTGAGCAAACGCAGGAGCGTGCCGAAGTGCGCGTAGGTCTGGGCGGCGGCCGGTACCACGGCGTTAAAGCGCATCACGTGCGGCAACATCATGCCGACGGCGCGTCCGTGGACCACGCCGAGCCTCGCCGTCAGGGGATTGGCGGAGGCGTGGGCCCCGCCGAGCATGCTGTTCTCGATCGCGGTTCCCGCCAGGGCGGCGCCAAGCAGCATGTGGGCACGGTCATCGTCGGTGGGTCGACCGTCGACGACGCGGTCGATGGCGGTCGCGAGGTGGCGGAAGGCGCCCTCGGCATGAATCCGCGAGAGCGGATTGGCCTTGGTGCAGACCGCCGACTCGATCGCATGCGTGAGCGCGTCGATACCGGAGAGCAACGCGGCGGAGTGTGGCAGCGTGGCGGTGAGATCCGGGTCGAGGATGGCCACCGCGGGCAGCGCCCTGGGATCGCCGCAGGCCATCTTCTCGTGTGAGCCGTCGCGGCTGATGAGCGCGTAGGACTGCGTCTCGCTGCCGGTGCCGGCGGTGGTCGGGATGGCGATGAGCGGCAAAAGGGGAAGCGTGGCTTTGCCGTAGCCGTGGTAGTCGTGCATCTCGCCGCCGTTCGTGAGCAGGAAATTGCAGGCCTTGGCGGTGTCGAGGCTGCTGCCGCCACCGATTGCCACGATGCAGTCGAAACGGTGCGCGCGCGCAGCGTCGCGGCACACGGCGGCGTCGGACTCCGTGGGATTCTCGCGCGAGTCGGCGAACACCGCGGCCGGCAGACCCGCGGCGGCCAGCATGCGCAACGCGGCGTCGAGATGGCCGGCGCGGGCGATACCGGGGTCGCTGACGACAAAAACAGAAGTGCCCCCAACGCTTCGCACCGCAGCCGGAAGTTCGCGGAGCGAGCCCGGGCCGAAGATCAGCCGCGGAGCGGGGCGCGACGCGAAGGCCTCGGGCATGCGGAAAATCAGCGGGGGCCGGCTCGCGGCCCCGAGGAAGGACGCGTCAGACCGCGGCGAGGTCGCCCTGCAGGGCGCGGCGGCGGTAGAGGAATTCGAACATGTTGCCCTCGTGCGGCTGCTCCCATTGCACGCGGTTCGTCGGGTAGGGCCCGATGTTGAGCCGCTCGATGTTGGTGCTCGCCATCAGGTCGAGCGTCCACGCGTGGTCGGCGGTGACGGCCGAGACGACGAGGGACTCGCCGATGGTGTCGACCATGCGGGACTGCGGCACCTCGAGGATGCTGGCGTACGGGAACATGAACTCGGTGTTGGCGAGCGGGTGTTCCGGGTCGGTGCAGGAGACCAGCGTGGGCTGGAGGAAAGTCTGGCCGTATTTCTCGATCAGGCGCGGGCCCTGGCGGTAGCGGGCGGTGATGTCCTCGGCGCCCGGCGTCTGCAGAAGTTCCTCGATCCGCTCGTCGATGCCCTTGGCCATGGCGGGATTGGCGAATCCGCAGAGGAGCGCATCCTTGTCGTCGCGCGGGCGCGGCACGATGGCGGCGAGCCGGCGCGCGAGGGCGTCGGCGAGACGGTCGCGATGGCGCGGGGTGAGGACGGCGGAGGCGTTGATGCAGGAGCGGCCGCCGTTGGAGGCGATCGACTGCACGATGATGTCGAGGTGGCGCTCCCAGTGGTCGGCGTGGTCGTTTCCGAGGAGGACCTTGCTGCGGCCGGAGCCGTGGACCTGGATGTTCCGGAAAGGCGCGTACCGCCGGACGGTGGCGTCGCTGCCGAAAGCGATGGCGCGGCCGGTGCCGAAAAGCACCGCGTCGCCGCCGTCGTGTCCGGCGGGATAGAAACCGAATGCCTCGCGCGGAAAACCGGCGGCGATCATGGCCTGCACGATTCGGAAAGGAGTGAGCGGGTCCTCGCGGCCGGGTTTCAGCACGACCGGGATCTTCATCACGAGCGCGGGCAGCCAGAGCGAGTTTACGCCGGGCGAGTTGCTGGGCAGCAGCACGCCGAGGCTTCCGGTCTGCGGGAAGAAATTAACGTCGATGCCGTCCTGACGGATGAAGCCGCGGTCGAATAGCTCGAGCGGCATGCCGCGGGTGAGGCCGGCGAGGATGGCACGGATGTTGGCCATCGCCGCGTGCACCTTGCCCATGTTTTGGTGGCCGAGGGAGTGCGGCAAGCCGGTGAGCTGGGAAAGCGCGGCGACGTAATCCTGCGGGCTCTGCACACGGTCGCCGTCGCCCCACGGAAGATTACCGCGGAGAAACAGTTCGGCGGCGTGCTCGCAGGCATCGGCGAGCTTCGCGCACGGGATCGCCTGCAGGCTTTCGGCGGCGCGGGCGAGGCCCTGCTGGAGGTCGCGCCGGATCAGCCCGGAGTTCGCCATGCTCACGGCGATCTCGCGGCCTTCGACGTTGAAGCGAACCTTGTCGAGGCTCTCGTACGAGCGGCCGAGGCGCAGGACCGGGATGTGGATCGGGGAGCTCATGGTGGGCGTTTCCGGGCCGATCAATACACGCCCTCGATGATGGTCTTGGTGAGGGACTGGAACGGGCGGACGTCGCCCACACCGTCCCACGGGAACTCATCGCACGGGGGCCGGCGGATGGCCTCGTCGCGCTCCAGGAAGCGCGGCACGAAGAATTCGCGCGTCATAGTGGTGAGCTCGACGCGGCCGTACTCGCCGTAGGGCATGATCTCGTCGGGCTTATCGGGGTTGACGATCCGCAGCACGGCGCGCGGCTGAGGCGCGTAGTAGGTGAGGCTGTAGTTGTCCTCGGGTTTCAGCTTCCGGCTGATGGCGAGGCCCATGAGGGTGTTGCCGTAGGTCGGTGCGAAGTTGATCTTTCCCTCGAGGACCTCCTCGACGACGAAGCGCACATACTGGGGCGTCATGGTGGTGCCGCCGGCGAACACGGCCTTGATGCCCGCCTTCACGAGCGACATGCGCTCGGCGAGGTTCTCGAGGAGG
>JAURJO010000447.1 GCA_030832235.1 Verrucomicrobiota bacterium | reverse complement strand
CCGCTGGTCGGGAAGATAAGCCCCGACAGCATTTTCAGCGTGGTCGTCTTGCCGGCGCCGTTCGGGCCGAGAAAGCCGACGAATTCCCCCTCGCCGATCCGGAAGGAGATGTCCTTGGCGGCGGCGGTCTCATCGTATTCGCGGTGGAACAGGCCGCGCACTCCGCCCCAGAAACCGGGTTTTTTCCGATAGGTGCGAAAGACGCGGGTAAGCCCGTCGACCTCGATCATACGTGCAGCCGGCGGGCTCCGGCGGTCATTGGGTGAAAGCGGGCAGCTTCACGATCTTCCCACCGGCCAAGGCGGACTCGTGCGCACACAGGCCGACGCACGTCCAGTTGGCGGACTTCACCGCATTCGGGTATGGATCGCGCTCTTCGACCAGCGCCATGAGGAACTCATGGGCGAGGTGGGGATGCGAGCCACCGTGGCCCGCGCCCTGGGTGAAGCTAAGGTGGGTCTTCTTGCCGAGATCATAGACGCCCTTGGTCGTAAACGGTCGGATGCCCTTCGGCAGACGGTGCGCGTAGTCGGGCACCTGGACCTTTCGCGGGATCTTCGGCTCGGGCAGCTTGGCGGTGTGCAGCACGTGCGGCTCATGCTCGATCAGCGTCCACTCAAACGACTTCTTCGACCCGTACACATCGATGCTTTCGCGGTACTGGCGCGCGACGTCGAACAGCGAGCGGATGATGCGCGCGGTGAGATCGGAGTCCTTCAGCTTTACGTGCGCCGTCTCGACCGCGAAGGGCGAGCCGTACTTGCGGATCAGCTCCTTCCGGATGGTACCGGAGCCGAAGCACGACACGTACTCGGCGGTGGCGTCGGTCAAAGCGAGCATCGGTCCAACGCAGTGAGTCGCGTACCACATCGGCGGCAGGCCCGGCCAGTAGTTGGGCCAACCGTCCATGTCCTGCTGGTGACTGGCCTGGAGAAACTGGATTTTGCCGAGGTCGCCTTTGTCGTAGAGCTCCTTGATGTAGAGGTACTCGCGGGCGTACACGACGGTCTCCATCATCATGTACTTCAGGCCGGTCCGGCGGCAGAGATCGACGATCCGGCGGCAGTCCTCGATCGAGGTGGCCATCGGCACGGTGCAGGCGACGTGTTTGCCGGCCTTCAGGGCCTTGATCGTCTGAGGCGCGTGGTCGGGAATCGGGGTGTTGATGTGGACGGCGTGGATGTCCGGATCGCGCAGGAGTTCGTCGTAATCGGTGTAGCCCTTGGGGATGCCGAAGGCGTCCTGAAGGGACTTCAATTTCTTCGGATCGCGCTGGCAGACCGCCACCAGGTTGGCGTGGGGGTGGGCTTGGTAGATGGGGATGAACTCGGCGCCGAAGCCGAGACCGATGATGGCGACGTTGATCTTTTGGGACATGATGGAGAGGAGTGCGCGGAGCTTGCGGTGGCGTGCGGCCGAGGAAAAGCCCGAACGTTGATCGGCGCCGCGGGCCTCGTGCGTCAGGCCGGCAGCACGACGACATCGTCGGCGTGCAGGTTGCAGTGCACGGTGTCGCCGGCGTGGAGGATGTCGCCGTGCGCGCTTTCGTTCGCGACAACGGCGCGGAAGCGGGTGCCGGCGCGCGTGGCGAGGACGAGATGGTCGGTGGCTCCCTTGAAGATTTCCTCCTCGATAAGAGCCTCGAAGGATCCCGGGACTTCCGGCGGCCGCGGGCTCACATGGACCTTCTCGGGGCGGATAAGGACGAGCGCGCGGCTGGCGCCGGCCGGCCAGCGCTCGGCGGGTACCGTGATCTCCAACCCGCCCTCGAGACGTACCCGGAGCGCGGTGCCGTCGCGTCCGACGGGCTCGCCCGGCAGCAGATTGGTCTCGCCGACGAACGAAGCGGCGAAGGCCGTCGCCGGCTGGTGGTAGACCTCGTGCGGCGTGCCGAGCTGCTCGATGCGCCCTTGGTTCACGATCGCGATGCGGTCGCTCATGGTGAGGGCCTCCTCCTGGTCGTGGGTGACGAACACGAAGGTCAGACCCAGCTGACGCTGCAGGCGCTTGAGCTCGAGCTGCATCTGCAAACGCAGCTTGGCGTCGAGGGCGGAAAGCGGCTCGTCGAGCAGGAGCACCTGGGGCTGGCAGACCAGTGCACGGGCGAGCGCCACGCGCTGGCGTTGTCCGCCGGAGAGCTGATGCGGCCGGCGGGACTCGAGCCCCGTGAGTGAGACCAGCGTGATCGCCTCCTCCACGCGCCGGCGGGTCTCGGCGGCAGCAATCCCTTGCATGCGCAGCCCGAAACCAACGTTGCCGGCGACGTCGAGATGCGGGAACAGCGCGTAGCTTTGGAAGACCTGGTTCACGGGGCGCCGGTAGGGCGGCAGGTGCGTGACGTCGTTCTCGCCCAGCCAGACCGAACCGGCCGTGGGTTGTTCAAACCCGGCGATCAAGCGGAGGAGGGTGGTCTTACCGCAGCCGGACGGCCCGAGGAGCGTGAGAAACTCGCCCGCGTTGATCTCCAGCGAAACGTCGCTCACCGCCGCGAAAGCGCCGAAGCGTTTTGTGACCTGGCGCAGACCGACGCGCGCACTCATCGCGAAGCCTCCGTGCCCCGCTCCTGGAAACGAACAAGGATCCAGTAGCTGAGGGCGAACAAGGCCATGAACACGACGCCGAGGGCGGAACCGAACGGCCAGTCGCGCGCTTGCAGGAACTGGTTTTGGATCACGTTTCCAAGCAACGGCACTTTGGCGCCGCCCATCAGGTCGGTGATCGCAAACATCGCGATCGACGGCACGAACACGAGCAGGGCGCCCGCCGCGATGCCTGGCAGCGTGAGCGGGATGATCACGGAGGAGAATACTCGGAGCGGCCCGGCGCCGAGGTCGTGCGCCGCCTCGATCAGGGAGCCGTCGAGCTTCTCCGCGCTGCCGTAGATCGGCAGGATCATGAAGGGCAAGTAGGCGTAAACCAGGCCGATCATCACCGCGGTCGGTGTGTAGAGCAGATCGAGCGGCGTGGCGTCGGGCACGATCGCGTGCAGTACGGCGTTCAGGAGGCCTTCCTGCTTGAGGATCATGATCCAGGCGTAGGTGCGCACGAGGAAGCTCGTCCAGAACGGCACCATCACGAGCAGCAGCCAGCGTTCCCGCGAGCGAGGTGGCGCGCGCCCGATCCACCACGCGACCGGAAACCCGATCAGCAGGCACAGCACCGTGGTGGCTGCCGCGTAGCCCACCGAGCGGGCGAAGATTCCAAGGTAGATCGGGTCAAAAACGCGGACGTAGGCGTCCGTCGTGAAATCGAAAACAATCCGCCCCAGCTCGTCCCGGTCGCAAAAGCTGTAGACGAGAAGGAGCCCGGCCGGAGCGACCACGAAGATCCCGACCCACGCCAGCAGAGGGGCGAGCAACACCCAGGCCCGCCACCCAGGCGACGACGCTCCGGCCGCTGAAGTCACTTTGCGCTCTTCAGATCCGTGATGAGGCGG
>JAURJO010000446.1 GCA_030832235.1 Verrucomicrobiota bacterium | reverse complement strand
TGAGGCGCGCGCCGAGCTGGGCGGCGCGGCGGTCGCGGAACTCATTCAGCTCGGGAAAGTGGTGCCCGGTGTCGACGTTGAGCAGCGGCATCGGCAGCTCGGACGGACGAAACGCCTTCTCCGCCAACCGAAGCAGGCAGATCGAGTCCTTGCCGCCCGAGAAGAGGAGCGCGGGGCGCTCAAACTCCCCCGCAACCTCGCGCAGGATGTGGATCGCCTCGGTCTCGAGGAGTTGGAGGTGGTCGAGATGGTAGCCGGACATGAAACGAAAGGGAGGTTACTCAGGCCGGGACCGCCGCGGCGCCCCAAGCGGCGTGCAGGCCGCACTCGCGCTTCTCGTCGGCCTTGGCGGGATCGAAGTAGTCCCACTCGTTGGGAAGGTCGTGCTCCGCCAAGTATCGGTCGAGGTCGGCGTCGGTCGCGTGGAAGAAAGGGCTCACCTTGAGCGTCCCGAAGTTCGCGTCATCGGTAACGACCCCGAGCCCCGCGCGGCCCGGGTTCTGCACCCGGCGCAGGCCGGTGATCCACACCGCCGGTGCCAGCTCCTTCATGCCGCGCTGGACCGGCTCGCGCTTCATGACCGCGCTGAACCGACGGAGCGCCACCTCATCATCGGGACCCGGAATCGGACCATCGACGGCATCGCGATGGGCGGAGGTCATGCGTGGCAAGAAGGGCTTGAGATTGAGGCCCAGCCGCTGGCGCAGGAATTCCGCGTGGCGGTAGGTCGCCGGGCGGTTGTAACCGTGATCCACCCAGAGCACTGGGATGTCGGGTTGCACCTGTACCACCAAGTGGAGCAGCGCCGCCTCGTAGGGCCGGAAATTGGTGGAAACCACCACGCGGCCCCGCCCCTGCTCGACAGCCCAACGAACAATCTCAAGCGGCTTGAGAACAGAGAGTTGTGAAGAAAGTTGGAGGGTAGATAGGCCACTGGAAGACGCCGGGACGTCCCTCGGGGCGGAGTTTCGAAGCGCGTTCACGGTAAGACGTAAGGATTAAGAATAAGTGATTGAGACTTTTACGGGACGGCCGGTTAAACTAATGGTTCTTAACTACAGAACCATTTTTGTTAGGCCGAGCCACCGCAAGACTTATTCCTGTGTTCTTTGGTATTTTAGTCGTTTACTTCGCGAAGTGGCCTTATACCAAACCTCTGCCCCCATGTTGAATTTGAACATAGATGGTTTCCCGAACCTTGCCCTACCCCCGGCTCCGGGGCGGGTTTTCCTCGTCGGCGCCGGTCCGGGCGACCCCGACCTTCTCACGGTCCGCGCTTCGCGCCTGATCCGCTCCGCCACGGTCCTCGCCCACGACTTCCTCGTGCCGGACGAGATCCTCAATCTGGCACCGCACCATGCCCGCCGGATCTTCGTGGGTAAGAAAGGCGGCGGATTCTGCAGTCCGCAGCGCGAGATCGAGTCGTTGCTGATCGCGGAAGCTCGGGCCGGAAACGACGTGGTGCGGCTGAAGGGCGGAGACCCTTTCATCTTTGGTCGGGGCGGCGAGGAAGCCGCCGCCCTCGCCGCCGCAGGCATACCTTTCGAGGTCGTGCCCGGCGTGACCGCTGCCCTCGCCGCGGCCACCGCCACCCTTACCCCGCTCACCCAACGGGGCGTGGCGTCGTCGGTCGTCTTCCTGACGGGACACGAGGACCCCGCGAAACCGGAGACCTCGATCGCCTGGGAGGACTACGGTCGGCTCGGCGCCACGCTCTGCATCTACATGGGGATGAAAAACCTCGAGACCATCCTTCGGCGCCTGCAGGCCGGCGGCCTTTCGGCCGAAACCCCGGCGGCAGTGATCCAGAACGCCTCCACTCCCGCGCAACGCCGCCTTGTCTCCACCACCGGGCGGCTCGCCCTGGAAGCGGAGCACGCGGGTTTCGGCGCGCCCGCGATCGTCGTGATCGGCGAGGCCGTGCGCACCGCGGAACATCTTGCGCAACTGGCCGCGGCTGCCCGGGACGAAGCGCTCGCCCTCACCTGAACCCCGCATGATCGTCGCCCTCATCGACAACGGCTCGCTCGAGGCGGGCGCGCACCGGCAGCTGCGCCTGCTCGCGGCGGAGTTGTCGCGCCGAACCGGGGTCGAGGTCCAGGCCGTGTCCTGGAAGCACAGCGATCGCGCAGCCGTCGCGGAACTGGGCGGGATTCCCGGCGAAGTCCTCGCGACCTTCGTGCACCGCCACGTGGCGGCCGGTCACCGGGACTTCCGCTTCGTGCCGTTCTTCATCAGCTCGCAGGGTGCGATCGGTACCGCGCTCCGACGGGACCTGGAGGAACTCTCCCGGCAGGCGGGCGGACTCAAATTCGACTTCACGCGGGGACTCGCGGAAGCGGGGGTTCTGCCCGCGATCCTGGCCGACCGCGTGCGCGCGACCGAAGTCGATGCGAACCTGCGAGGCGCACCCGTCATCGTGGTCGACCATGGCGGCCCTTCGGCCGAATCCGCACGTCTGCGCGACGCGATCGCAGCCGAAGTTTCACGCCTGCTCCGCCGACCGGTGCGCCCTGGCTCGATGGAGGG
>JAURJO010000445.1 GCA_030832235.1 Verrucomicrobiota bacterium | reverse complement strand
GATTCGCCGGTGTGGTTCACGATCACGCGGGACGAGAATCCGCGATGCCGCCAGAACACGCTCACGTTGCCGACGCGCGGGACAAAGCCCTCGACGTCGCGCCCCTCACGTCGGCCGCGGCCGCCGTAGTCGCCGTGGGCGTCGATCACCGTGAGGTTGATGCTGGTGCCGAGACCTTTCAGCAGACCCGGCAGCGAGGTGAATTGCTGCTGGTAGCTGATTTCCCAGCCCTGGACGTACGCGGTACCGGCGTTGGCGCTGCTCAGGCGGGTGAACCCGCCGTATTCGCCGTCGTAGCCGTTGTCGCGTCCGGTGCCGATCGTGCCGGAGGAAATCCCGCTCACGATGAAGTCGCGGATGGTCTTGTGAAACCAGCCGACCGTGAGGTTGCCGGCGGGCTCGAAGTAATACTCCAGCGAGGCGTCCCAATTCCGCGCGCTTTGCGGCAGCAGCGAGGGGTTGTTCACCGTCAACGTTTGCGCGGTCTCGTTGACTGTCTCGTTCGGCAGAAGGCTGTTGAGCCCCGGACGGCCGAAGCTGTTCGACCAGCTGAGGCGAGCCTTCCAGTTCGCCGTAAGATCATGGGTGAGGTGGATGCTCGGCAGTGCTTTCTGGTAACCACCGCGTAATTCGCGACGGGTGCCGGCGTAGTCCCGCAGCGCGGACCCGATCGGATCAGCAGCCTGCTGCGCCGTCGTGCTGGGGATGCGGGCCCGCACCCAGCCCCAGCTGTTGTCGGCAGTGTCCTCGAATCGTACGCCAGCGAGGATGCCGGTGTCGCGATAGCGGCCTTGTCCCATGACGTACCCGGCGTGGACCGTCTCGGTGATGCGGCGCGTCCCCGTGAAGCGCTGTGTCTGGCCCCAGTAGGAGTCCTCGCGCCAGAGCGACGGGTCGATCGGGTTGCGGTCGTGGAAGAACTGAGACGCGTACCAGAAGGGTGTGACGAGCCCGGTCTTGTGGCTGTTGAGACTGCGGATCGACGAATCCGAGGGGAGGGTGGTGCCGAGAAACGTCCAGCGGCGGTTGCGGTTGAAATCGTGCGCGAACTGCTCGCGCCAGTGGTAGCCGGCCTTCAGGAAAGTACGAATTTGCGGGACGTCGTACTTCAGGTTGGCGCGCGCCTCGCGAACCTCGTGATCGTTGTCGACGTTGTTGTTCTGGAAATAACCGTTGAGCCGGTAGTTCTCCGGGCGAGTGATGTCGGCGCCGGCGGTCTGGATCAGGCGCGGGTAGAGGTCTGACTTCGTGCGGTCGAGGATCCAGCCGATGTTGGTGACGCGCATGGTGAACTGCCCGCCGTCGTTGCCGAAGCCGTTGTTGATGTGGGTGCGGCTGTGCATCACGCCCCAGTCGGCGCGTAGACGGCCGAGGTCGTGTTCAAAGCCGAGGTCACCGGTGCGGGTGCGGAGGAAATAGTTATTCGGTCCCTGGGTGAGGACGTCGAAGTTGGAGGCGGTGGACTGGCGCACCTCGGTGACGCGGGCGGAGTAGCCCGGCAGGATGCCGGCGGTGCCGGTCGTGCCGACGACCTGGTTGGTGAACGCGCGCGTGGTGAAGCGGAGTTTCCCCATCTCGTTCGCGTCGTTGTAGATCGCGTTGAACGTGACCTTGGTGCGGGCGGAGAGGCGGTACTCGGCCTTCAGGTTCACGCTGGCCTGCTTGCGGTTGTTGTACTGGTCGAAGGTGTTGTAGTCCCAGAGGAACGCCGGGTCGGAAACGGTGTTCTGGAAGTCGCGGGTGGTGCTGTGCGCGGCGCCGATGTTTTCGCTGTAGAACGTGTTCAGCGTGACGCCGAGGTTGCGGGAGCCGCCGCCGACGTCGAAGACCTCCCACCAGCCGACATTGAGCAGGGGATGGCTGGGGTGTCCGTCGCGGAGCGGGATCTGCTCGGTGAACGAAGGCGCCCAGCGCACGGCGAGGTTGTAGGTGATGCGGCGCTTCTCGCGCATGGAGAGCGGTGACCGGCTCTTCAGGTTGATGGTGCCGCCGAGGGAGTCGGCCGGACGGTCGGGCGTGTGCCCCTTGATGAGTTCCAGACCCTCGAACATCGCGCCGGTGAGGTTGTTAATCCGGCCCTGACGGGCCATGGCGCCCTGGGTGGAGAGCATGCCGCCGTCGAGGGTGATGTTGTTCAACGTCGGGCCCATGCCGCGCACGGTGAAGCCGTCGATTCCGTTCTCGAGGTTCAGAGCCGCGGTCACGCCCGGCAACAGGATGGCGAGTTCGCTCGCGCTCATGTTCGGTAGGTTCCCGTAGGAGTCCATGGCCACGACGTTCTTCACGTTGGCGGCGTTGCGCTGCGCGGTGATGGCGGCCGCGCCACCCTCGCGCTCGCCGGCGACGGTGAACGCGTCGAGCTTGTAGACGCCCGAGGTCAGCGCGAAGTCGCGCGTAGCGCGCCGGCCGGCCTCCACGACAACGGCGAGCCGCTGGGTGTCGAGGCCGGTGTAGTTGGCGGTGATCTCATGGTTACCGACCGGGACCGAAGTCAGCACGTAGCGACCCGTGGCGTCGGACAGCACCGCCAGACCGAGAGTGGGGATGCCAACACGCACGCCTTCCAGCAGGTCGCCGGTACCGGAGTTACTGACGACGCCGGAGATCGAACCGGCGGGAGTCTGGGCGGGCAGGGCTAAGGCGCCGAGCAAGGCAGCCCAGAAAAACGTGAGCAGGAACCGGGGGAGACGGGGCAGGGTCATGACGGAAAAGAAACGGGGTGGGGAGCGGCAGGCGGGAGGCTGCCGCGCGGTGCAGCGGCGCGGCAATGCCGGATTCACCGGCGAAATCTAAACGGAACTCGCGGGGATTTACTCCCGCGCGAGCGGCTTGATGCGCGTGGGCGCGGGCTCCTGGCCTTGCGCGCTCATGTGGGCGATCAGCCGGTCGTTGAAGTCGCGCGCCGGATCATGCCCCATGAGTTTCAGTGCGTGGGTGAGGGCGGCGACCTCCACGAGGCGCGCGATGTCGCGGCCGGGCCGGACGTACAGCTCGATGTGGGGTACACGCATCCCGAGGATATCGTAAAAGTTTTCCTCGAGACCGGTGCGCTCCTCGACCACCTCGGGGGTCCACTCGCGTAGCGTGATGACCATGTCGATGCGCTTCTCGCGGCGGACGCATTTCACGCCGAACATCTCGGCGACGTTGATGATGCCGATGCCGCGACACTCCATGTAGCCGCGGTTAAGCGGACGGCTGGAGGCCATGAGCTCGCGCTCATCGAGGAGGCGGATGACGGTGAGATCGTCGGCGACGAGTGAGTGGCCGCGCTCGATGAGGGCCAGGGCGCACTCGCTTTTTCCGATGCCGGAATCGCCGCGGAGCATCACGCCGACGCCCTTGATGTCGAGGGTTGTGGCGTGCTCCGTGCCCTGCGGCGCGAACTCGTTGTCGATCGCGAGCGTCGCGAGGTTGATCCAGTTTTTGGTGATCATCGGCGTGCGGATGAGCGGCAGGTTCATCTCGCCGGCGACCTCGAGCATCGGCGGTGTCGGCTGGTAATTGCGCGTGAGGACCAGGCAGGGGATGTTCCGCTGCGTCATCCGCTGAAGAATCGCCTTCTGCCGGCGGGTCTCCAACGTCTTGAGGTAGGTCATCTCCGCGGCGCCGATCACCTGGATGCGCTTGTTCGCGAAGTACTTGAAGAATCCGGTGAGCGCGAGGGCGGGCCGGTTGATCGTGCCCTCCTGGATGAAGCGGCCGAGGCCGGCCTCGCCGACGACGAGGTCCATGCGGAGCTTCTCGCGGTGGCTTTCGAGAAAGTGCGCGACGGTGATGCCGTGGACGGCCTTCTGGGTGGGCATGGGGCCTAGAGTTTGAAGCTGTCTCCGAGGTAAAAGCGCCTCGCCTGCTCATCGCGGATGAGGAACTCGCCGGGACCCTCGGTGAGGACCTTGCCCTCGTGGATGAGGTACGCGCGATCGACGATCCGCAGCGTCTCGCGTACGTTGTGATCCGTCACCACGACGCCGATCCCGCGGGACTTGAGTTGAAGAATGATCCGCTGCACTTCAGCCACGGAGATCGGGTCGATGGCCGCGAACGGCTCATCCATCAAAAGGAACTTCGGACGTGTGACCAGAGCGCGGGCAATCTCCAGGCGACGACGCTCGCCGCCGGAAAGGGTGTAGGCCTTTTGCCCGGCGACGTGCGTGAGGTGCAACTCGGCGAGGTGCGTCTCGACGCGGCCGGGGCGCTCCTTGGCCGGGACGCCCGTGGCCTCGAGAACGGCGAGGATGTTTTCGGCGACGGTGAGCTTGCGGAAGACCGAGGCCTCCTGCGGGAGATAGCCGATGCCGTGGCGGGCGCGATCATGCATGCGCAGGCGCGTGAGATCGGTGCCGTCGAGGCGCACGCGTCCGCCGGTCGCGGGGACGAGGCCCACGACCATGTAGAACGTGGTGGTCTTGCCGGCGCCGTTGGGTCCGAGTAGGCCGACGACTTCGCCCGAGCGGAAGCTCAGGGTGACGCCGTTGACCACCGTGCGGTCGCCGTAGGTCTTGACGAGCGCCTCGGTCTCGAGAGTGGCGGCCGGTTGGTCGCTCATGGCTTGGGCGTCGACGGGCTTGCGGCCGGCGGCGCGTTCGCCGGAGCCGGACCCTTGCGCGCGGGCAGTTTGTCGTAACCGAGGTCCTTAAGCGCGGGCAGCACCGTGCGTGGATTGCTCGGGATCACGGCCCGGCGTTCCCCGCGGTGGAGCTCCATCCGGTCGCCGCGCTGCTCCCAGCCATCCTTCGTGCTGCGCACCACCGGGCTTTCGGTGAGAATGACCTTGTCGTCGTCGGGCAGCACTTCGGCGCGGCCGGCGGTGGCCTCGCGGTCGTCCTGCACAATCCGCACGCGGCCGGTGGCCAAGAGAGATTTCAGGCGCTCCTGCTTGCCCACCAGCAGCGCAGGGTCGCCGGAGCGGCGTGCGATGATCACGAGATTGTCGCACGTGAGCGTCATGTTGGTCGCCGTCACCCGCACGTTCCCGCGATAGGTGAAGGTTGTCTCCTTTGCGGAGCTCACCATCTCAAATTGGTCGCTCTGCACCACGGTTTCGACCGGCGCCGGCGCCTGGGCGGGGCGGGTAGCGGTTGTCTCGGCGGCCAGTATCAGCGGAGCCGGCGCGGCGCCGAGCAGGAGGAGGGCGAGGGCGCGGCGCAGGATCATCGCAGGATGTCATTCAACTTGGCGCGGAACGTAACGCGGACGTTCTCGCCGATGGAAACCTTTTTGGCCCCGTGATCGAAGGTCCAGCGGGCGCCGGTGACCTCGACGTCATCCTGCAGAAAACGCACGGACTGATTTCCGGAGACGATATTCTTGCCCGGTTGGAATTCCGCGAGCGGGGTCATGAGCACGCTGTCGACTTTCGCCGCGGCATCGCCGGTGAAGATGGTGACCATCAGCTCGCGAATCGTGATTTTCTCCGAAGCAGGCCGCACTTCGGCGCCACGCAGCGTCATGAGCCGGTGTCCTTCGCGGTCGGAAAATACGGGCAGCACCCAATTGTGCGCGGGAGCGGCGGCCGGTTGGGGCCTCGGACCAGGCGCGGCGGGCTCGGATGCCACGGCCAAGGCTGCGGCCAAACCGATGAGGCTGGCGGCGAAATGATTCCGACTCACGGCCCGCCTCGCTTTCCCTCGTGGGCCGCGAGGAGCACTTCGCAAATCTCGCGCACGGCTCCGTGGCCGCCGGAGCGACGCGTGATTAGATGGGCGACATCGAGCGCGACGGGCATCGCGCCGGGAGGGGCGATCGCGATACCTGCCCAGCGCATCGCCGCGACATCGATCTCGTCGTCTCCCATGTACGCGCATTCCGCGGCGCCTAGCCCAAGCCGGCCGGCCAGCGCCCGCAGCGAGGTGAGTTTTTCCACGGGTCCTTGGATCACGTGCGGGATCGCGAGTTCCTTCGCCCGCGCGGTTGTCGCGTCGGAGGCGCGCCCGCTGATCCACGCCACGGCGATGCCGGCCCGGGCGAGGCGGCGCAGACCGTGGCCATCGAGGATGGAAAAGGCCTTCGACTCCGAACCGTCGGATGAAATGTGCACCGTGCCGTCAGTCAGTACGCCGTCCACGTCCATCGCGAATAGCCGCACGCGGGCCCAGCGGGCCGCGTTCGGGGCGGGGAGACGACGGGAGCGGGCGGCGGGCGGCATGGTCTCAGCCCAGCCAAGCTGCGACGCGGTCGATCACCGATTCGAGGGTGGGACGGTAGGCGCGTTCCAGTTCCGGGGCGAACGGCACCGGCAGGTCCATTGCCGCGATCCGCAGGGGCGGCGCCTTGAGCGCACCGAAGTTCTCCTCCGTCAGCCGCGCGACGAGCTCGGCGCCAAAACCGTGGGTGCGGCGTCCTTCGTGCAGCACGATCAGCCGGCCCGTGCGGGCGAGCGAAGCGCGGATTTCGTCCAGGCGCAGCGGCGCCAAGGCGCGCAGGTCCCAGACGTCGAATTTCACGTCGTACTCCCCCTCGAAGTATTTCGCGGCCTCTTCGGCGACGAGGGTCATTTCCCCGTAAGTGACGAGTGTCGTATGATCGCCAGCGTGCACGTGGCGCGGTTGCCAGACGGAGCGGTACGCGGGATCCCAAACCACCGGCGCTTTGCCGCGGCGGTAAAGCCCCTTGTGTTCGAAAATGAGCACGGGGTTGGGGTCCTCGTAGGCGGCGAGCAGCGCGTTGAAGGCGTCCTGTGGCGTCGAGGGGTAGATGCCTTTCAGCCCAGGCATGGAGAGGAAGAACGCCTCGAGCTCCTGTGAATGAAATGAGCCGAAGGTGAGGCCTCCGCCGCATGGCAGGCGCAACACGAGCGGGCAGGCGGCGCCGGAGCGGAAATGCATCGTCGCCGCGTTGAGTGTGATTTGCGTGGTCGCCTCGGTGGCGAAGTCGGCGAATTGGAACTCCTCGATCGGCCGGTGCCCGTTGAGCGCGAGGCCGATCGCGTAGCCCGTGCAGGCGCTCTCGGCCAGCGGGGTGTTCATCACGCGGGGGCGGCCGAACTCGCGCAGGAGCCCGTCGGTGACCTTGAAGGCGCCGCCGTAGGTGCCGATGTCCTGTCCGAGGACCAGCGACTCCGGGCGTTCCGTGAGAATTTTACGCAGGCCGAGGTTGAGCGCTTGCGCCAGATTCAGGGAGTCGGGTTTGGACGGCTCCGCCCGCCACGGCAGCGGGGCGGCATCCGGGGCGAAGACGTCCTTTTCCATGCCGGCGGCCTCGGGGCGCGGAACGCCGAGGGAAGTCTTCACGCAGGCTTCCAGGAAGCCCGCGATCTCGGCGTCGGCGGCGTCGACGCGCGCGGCGCCGAGCAGGGTCACGAGGCGTGCCCGCGCCTTCGGCAGGGGATCGCGCGAGAGGAAACCGTCGTTTTCTCCAGGAGCGAGGTAGTCGCAAGTGTCGTAGGCGGCGTGGCCGCGGAGTCGAAGGGTGTGCGCCTCGATCAGCATCGGGCGTGAGGTGGCGCGCACGCGAGCGATCGCCTCACCGAAAGCCCG
>JAURJO010000444.1 GCA_030832235.1 Verrucomicrobiota bacterium | reverse complement strand
GGTTGCCGTTTGTTTTGGTCGGGAGGGAGCGCGGGTGGTCCCGGAGCCGCACGATCTCGGTGGCGGCCCTGGCGGGCCTTGGTCACGTAGCGCTGACGAGCCTGCTCGGGCTGGCGATCGCGTGGTTCGGTTTCCAGCTCGAGGGCAAGGTGGAGGCTTTTCCTTGGATCGCAGGCGCGGCGTTGGCGGGCTTTTCGGTGTATTACGGCTGGCGTCAATTGACCGGCCGCGGGATCTGCCACCACCACGCGCCGGGCGGCAGCCACGAGGCGGGTGATCAGTGCCATGGCGAGCACGCCGAGAGCCACTGGCACGAGGAGTTGAAGGACTCCGCGTTGGTCTCCACCCGAAGGGGGGATTGGGCGGCGGTGAGCGGGCTTTTTCTCATGCTAACGCTCTCGCCCTGCGAGGCGTCTCTCGGGATCTACCTCTCTGCGGTACAGTTCGGCTGGCAGGGCTTCGTCGTGCTCAGCGGTATCCTCGCCGTGGCGACGCTCGGCGGCATGACGCTCTTCACGTGGCTGGCGGTGCTCGGTTTCGACCGCGTGAGCCTCCGGCGTTTCGAACGCCGGGAGGCGGGCCTGCTCTCGGCCGTCTTCGCCGCGCTCGCCTTGCTGGTGATCCTGATCGACCGCGGCCACGCGCACTGAGCGGCTTCGGGCCCGTTGCCGGGAGCGAAGATGTTCCGCCTGCTGGCGCGGTGAAGAGACGGGCGGATCCCGCTCCTAGAAGGAAAACGTCGTGCCAAAGGTGACGGAGCGGGGTGTGCCGCGGGCCCAGTCGAGCACGCCGCCGGTGAGATTGATCCGGACCGGTTCCAGGTCGTCGTCGTTCAGCAGATTCCGCACATTGAGTTGAACGCGCCAACCGACGCGGCGGCCGCCGGGCAGGGTCATCCGACCGCCATAGCCCGCGAGCAGGTCGAGCTGGAATTGGGCCGGCCCGTAGATTGGCTGCGTGACGTCGTCGCCTGTGGTGCCGCCCGGGAACGGGCGTTGCCGGAAACCGAGCATGGTGTGGTCGAGCCAGCGCGCCCCTCCGCCGACGTTGAAGCCACGGAGCCGACCCTCGCCGAAGCGGTAGTTCGTGAACAGTGAGCCGCGCCACTCGCGTTGCCGGAAACGCGGGAGGTTGTTGCGCAATTGCTGCCGGAGGATTTCGGCCGCGATCTCCTGGTCGTAGTACTGGCGAACGGTGCGGGAGTCGGTCGGTGAGATGCTCACGCGGTCCCATCCCAGACCTCCGAACTGCTGCCAGACCGGAAGCCGCCGCGCGGTCCAGAGCGCGAAGTCGAGATCCTTGTTGAAAACGCGGGTGCGTTGCTGGCCGCCGGCGATGCGCAGGTCCCAGTTTGGCGTGAGCCGGGCGACCAAGGTCGCGTCGAGGCCGCGCGCGCGCTTGTCCTCGACCGAGCGGTACACGTTGCCGCGCGCCACGGGATCGTAACCATCGGCCGCCACCGGAGCGATCCCGGCGGGGCGATCCGTTCCGCGCAGGCGCTGCTCGATCACGGCGGCGGCGGTGCGGACGTTCTGACCGTCGCCGATCAGGTTGTGCTGGTTTTCCTCATAGAAGTTGAGCCGCAGGGAGGCGAGGTTGCGGGGCAGGGTGACGTTGATGCCGTAGTCGTGGCCTTCACTGGAGATGCCGGGGATCAGGCGGTTGTAGGGATCGAGAAAACCCGGAGGCAGGGCGGTGTTGTTCGCGCGACTCGCGAAGAGCGACAGGGAGGACAATGCGTGCAGAACCGCGCCGTAGGAGTAGGTGGTCGTCTGGTCGTCAAGGTCCGGGGTGGAATTGAAGCTCGTGCGGGCGAGGGGCGGGTAGAGCCCCTGCTGGTCTCCCGGTGCAAGGCGGTCCCCGCGCAACAGCGCGGAGTTCGCGACCAGGAAGCTCTTGAACCGGTCGACACGCCTTCCGGCGAAAAGGTTGAGCCGGTCGCGGAGGAAATAGCTCTGCACGGCCAGCATGCCCGTGGTGATTTCCTTGCGGGATCCTCCCGTGGCGGAGGAGCGACCGGCTGGGTGGTCGAACATGGTGGCCTGGAAGGTTTCGCCGCGGACGGTATCCGTGAACGACCACGGGCCGAACAACCGGGCGTCGCCCTCGCCGGGCAGAGCGCGGGCGGTGAAGGATCCCGCGGAGGGATCGAGGTAGAATCGGTTACGCAAAAGCCGGCTGTTGTTCAGCAGGTCCCCGGTGGTGAACGATGGGTTGCCCAGCAGCATGGCCCGGCTGCCCTGGGTGCGGTCCTCGTCGATGCGCATCGAGGCAAGCGCGGCCAGCCGGTGTCGTCCAAGGTGGCGCAACGCGCCCTGGGATTTCCGCACAAACGAGTGCTCGTACGAGGTCGTGAGACGCAGTTCGCGGGTGAGGTTGCGGACCTCGGTGCCGGAGGGAAATGATTCGATGTAGAGGCGGCCGGCGTTCGGGTTCAGCGCCGTCTGCGGCGCGGCGGCGGTGCCGCCCGGCAGGTAGCGGTTGGGGTCGGCGAATAGGTTGATCGACTCCGCGTTGTCGAAGGGCCCGCCGAGGAGTTCGGAAGCGCGCTCATAATTGAACCCGAGCTCCACGAAAAGGTCATCGGTCACGCGGTGTTCCAGCGCGCCGCGGAAAACCCGGCCGCGGACATCGTTGAGGCGGCCGCCTACGCGGACGTCCCGGGCGGAAGGAAAAATGCCCTCGTTGACCAGGGCGGAGTCGCGGGTGTCGGTGGCGTCGGCGAGTTGGTGGGGCCCGCGGGTGAGGGCGCTGCCGTTCCACACCAGCACGGAAGGCGCGGCGCCGCCGTAGGCGTAAACGCGGAGAGCGTTGGTGTTGCGGTTGAGCAGCGGAAAGGCGGTGGCGGTCAGAGAACCGTTCCCCGTCGCGTTCTCGTAGAGCGGGCGGCCGGCCCTGACCCATGGGCTCAGATAGTCCTGGGCCAGGTAATTGCTCGCGTTGGACGCCCGTTGCCGGAGCACCTCGGCGGCGACGCGAACCTGGGTGCGGGAGGTTGCCCGCCAGGTGAGGGCTCCGAAGGCCCGGTTTTGGCGATTGAAGGCGTCCTCAACCCCGCTCTTTCCCTCGTGGCGGACGGCGGCGAAGCGGACGGCGAGTGACTGGGGGCGCAGGACGCGATTCACGTCAAACGTGGCACGGAAGGATCCGTGGTTGTCGCCGCGCAGACCGAGCTCGGCGGAGTCGCGGAGGCCGGCACGTTTGGTCGCGGTGTCGATCGCGCCGCCGGCGTTGCCCAGGCCGAACAGGATCGACTGCGGTCCGTTCGCCAACGTGATGCGCTCCACATTGTAGAGATCGCTGGGCAGGTTGGTCGGGTAGAAATCGGCGGACGTGGTGATGGCGTCGAATCCGCGGGCCCGGCCGCTGGCCCGGGTGGAAGTGGTACCGTTGTTCGGTCCGGTGTTCTGGTCCGTGATGTTATTGTTGTTCGTGCTGAAGGCGACCGCCTCCTCGATGCTGGTGGCGCCGATGTCCTGGATGAACTCGAGCGTCAGGACGTCGACCTGCGCCGCGATGTCGCGGAGAGGCGTGTTGATTCGTCCGCCTGCAAGGGAACTGGTTGCGATGTAGCCCGTCTCGGATCCAGCCGTGGTGACAAACGGGGAGAGCGCGACAACGCCTTCGGCGGTGGGCGGCAGGGAGGCAGGCGTGGGTACGGTCTGGGCGGAAGTGGGGATTCCGGCGACTGCGAGAAGAAGCGGGGGAACGACGCGGAGGATTTTAGCGGGGTTCATACGGCGGGTTTAAGATCGGAATCGGCGGCCAGGGGAGGCATCGGAGCGTGGTGCTCCGCGCGGAGGGAGGAAAGCGTGGCGCGAAAGTTTTTCATCCGTCCGTTCGTCGTGTTTGGAGTTTCGCCCCAAAGGGATCTTCGACGGGCTGGGCCGTCGCCGCTTTCGAGGAAGGGAAATTGCCCGACTTCACAGATGTTAGCTCCGGCACTCCGCCGGGCGGCCGGTGCCGGCGTTTGAAAACACCGGAGTTAGAGGGCTGACCTCGGAGTCGGGCTTCCGCGGCACTACGCTGGCGCGCTCAGGACTTTGGCCAGGAGAGGGGGACGCCGGCGGTGGTGAGGCGGGACTGGAAGTCGGCGAGGAGACCGGTGCCGTTGCGCACGGCGCGGGGCGCGTGCTTTCCCGCGAGGCAAAACGCGGCCAGTTCGCCCGCTGCTTCTCCGATGTTCCACTCGACCGGATGCAGGCGGTAGCAGCCGTTGGTGAGGTGGGTGGTGCCGATGTTCTTGCAAGCGGCGAGGAGGTTTTCGACCCGGCGCGGCAGAAGAGAGCCGAGCGGGATCTGGAACGGGCGCGCGGCGAAATCGATGTAGTTGTCGCCGCCGCTGCTGGGGTGCAGGTCGATGTTGTAGCTGCCGATGCCGACCGAGTCGGCGAACGTCGCGGCGGCCGCCTCGGCGGGCGACTTCGCTCCGGTGGCGGCGGCGCGGGCCTCGGCGCCGACGTGGAGCTCGGTCACGGTGAACTCGGCCCGGATGCGGCGGCTCTCGCGCACGTAGGGGTATTTGGCCAGGCCGTCCTCCGTGCCGACGATGTCGGGCCGCAGGCGCAGGCCCTTCCAGCCGGTGCCGCCGTCGGGCCGCGGGCACTCGGTCTGCAGCCAATAGAGCCAGGAAAGGCTGAGCTGTTTCCCGCCCTCGAGGTGCCGCGCGGCCTCCTCGGCGGGAACGTCGAACAGGTTGCCCAGCATGTAGTCGTTCTGCGGCCAGTTCACCAACGTGACGTCGCCGGCGTAGGTCCCGGGCGCGAAGTTCGTGCGGTCGATGATCCTCCGGTAATGGAAGAGCCCCGTGGCCTTCGACGGATCGAAGCCCATGTTGAAGGGCTTCAGGGTGCGCGGTGACGAATAGAACAGGCTGAGCAGCTTGCCGGACCACGGCGGCGTGAGCGGTGGAACGTGGTCGCGCCAGAACGCGTAGTCGCGCGGCCGGTCGATCGTGTGGTCGTCGCCCGCAAGGTAATCCATCGCGAAGCAGCACGTGAACGCCTGGTGGTTGGCGGGCTCGGCCTTCTCCTTCGCGTGGGGCTCACCGGTTTCGCTCCGGGACTCGCCACCGGAAACATATTCGGTGCGGGTGAGCGGCAGCAGATCGCCGAGCTCGGTGGCGTCGACGAACAATGGCGCGCGCAGCACGAGTTCGTGGCCGGTTTCGAGGCTGCGCACGCGCACCGCCTCGACGCGGTCGCCCTGCACCGCGGCGTCAACCGGGCGGTGGCGGAGCAGGATCTCGACGCGGCGTCCCGCGACATGCGGCGCGAGCATTTCCGTGAGAGCCGCCAGTGCGACGCGCGGTTCGTGGCAGAGGCGGGAAACGCCGCCGTTGCCCGGGTTGAGGCGCGGATTGGTGCGGGCCTTCTCGGAGAGCGGGAAATTACGGGAGTAGTAGTCGCGGATGCGCTGGCGCAGCTCGAGGTAGGTACGCGTTCCGCCGACGGTTTCGATGAGCGCGTTCTCGTCGGGAGGAACCGCCTGCGACGTGAGCTGGCCGCCGATCCAGTCCGTCTCCTCGGTCATGATCACGCGCAGCCCGCGGCGGGCGGCGGCGAGGGCCGCGGCGCAGCCACCGAGGCTGCCGCCGATGATCACGAGATCGGTGGCGAGCTCGCGCGGACGCGCTTTGGCGGCGCGGCCGGGTGAGCCTTGGGCGCGCAAGCCGGCGGGAGCGGCGAGGGCCGCGGCGGCCGCGACGGCGGAATGGCGGAGAAACGAACGACGGGAGGGTTGGTCCTTCATGGGGCGCAGCAATGGGTGGCGGGCGGGGCAACGCCCCGTCCGCTCGAAGTTTCCACGGAAGCGCCCCGCGTCAAACCCCGGTGCTGGAAGCCGTCGCGCTCAGTAATTCCCCTTGATCGCGAACGTCCAAGACTGGCCGACGGTCTCGTGGCGGGTCATCGCGGTCGGACCCGTGGCGAAGCGCTGCATATTGATGTACGGCGTATCGAGGAGGTTGCGGATGCTCACCGACAGGGAGTAGGTATTGTTGATCCGCCAGCCGCCTCCGGCGTCGACGTTGGTGCGATGGCGCCGGTAGGTCGTGCCGGCGACGTTCGTGTTCACGTCATCGGACCAGTTCCAATTCGCGTAGAGGTTGAGTCGATTGTAGACGTAATTGAGTCCACCGCTGGCGAGGTGAGGGGTTAGGTTGGCGCGTGGCACCTCCGCGTAGAGACGGGTGTAAGCCGCCCGCACGGAGAGCCGGCGGAACAGCGCGCCGAGGGCGGCGAGGCTCTGGTTGTACTCGATCTCCATGCTGCGGATCTTGATGCGTTCCGCGCCATTG
>JAURJO010000443.1 GCA_030832235.1 Verrucomicrobiota bacterium | reverse complement strand
CGGTCCTTGAAAAACGTGAGGTACTCCTCGCCGATCGGCCGTCCCCCATCGAAAAGGGTGTTCAGACCCGGCAAGGCGGCGAGGACGCCGATCGCCCCGATCGCCGCGGCGTAAGCGATCTCACGGCTCGCGTGCCGGAAACAGAGGACGCCGAGCAGGTAACTCAGCAGCCACAAACCGAGCTGTAATTCGCGGTAGTCGCTGAGGAAGGCCGGTGCGACGATCGCGACGAGGAATCCTCCCAGCGCACCACCGAGCGAGATCAGCAGAAAATAGGAGGTGAGACGCGCGGGAGCAGGCTTCAGCCGGTAGAGCTCCCCGTGGCACACCATGCAGGCCAGGAAGAGCACGACGTTGTACGCGGCGATCTGCAGGCGCATCGGCACATCCGTGCCCGCCGGCAGGATCTGCGCGGCCACCGCCATCCCGATCACCAGCAGGGAAATGAACGTTCCCCGGTGATACCAACGCGCGTGGTCGAAACAGATGATGAAGGACAACAGGTAGAGCGCGAGCGGCAGCACCCACAGGAACGGGATGACGGCGACCTCCTGGCAAAGCTTGTTGGTCGTCGCGAGCAGCAGCACCGACGCGACCATCGGCAATACCACCCAGAGAAAACGGTCCGTCGCCGAGGGAGGCTCCTCGGTTTTTTCCGGAACGGAATCCGCACTGGCCGTCTCAGAGCCGGCGGGAGCGGAAGCCGGGGAACGGCGCCACAGGATCCACGCGCAAACCCCGCACAGAATAGCGAACACCGCTAGACCCGCCGACCACATCACCGCCTGGGCCTGCCGGGAAAACTTCACCTCGAAATAGGCCGGATAGCTGAGGAGCGCCAGCAGCGAGCCGACGTTGGACAACGCATAGAGCCGGTACGGCGATACCCCGGGGTTGGTCTGGCTGAACCACTGCTGCATCAGCGGCCCGGTCGACGACAGCACGAAGTACGGCAGGCCGATCGTCGCGGCGAGGAGCAGCAAAATCCGCAGGTTGGGATCACCGCCGAGATCCGACTTCCAACCGTCGCCCGGCGTGATCGGGAGCAACGCGAGCGAAACCGCCAGCAGCACCGCGTGCAGCATCACTTGCCGGCGCGGGCTGAGCCGCGAAGTCGAGAAATGCGCGTAGGCATAGCCGCCGAGCAGCACCACCTGGAAGAAAAGCAGGCACGTGGTCCACACCCCGGGACCACCGCCGAACCACGGGAGAATAAACTTCCCGATGAGCGGCTGCACCTGGAAGAGCAGGAAAGCGCCGGTGAAGATCGTCAGGGCGAAGGGAAGCATGGGGCGGAAAGGACGGAGCGAAAGGGGCGGAGGTTGCAGGCGGTTGATCGCGGATGACGCACGACCCGCGGCGGCGATGCAACGCCGCGCTTGAGCTCGCGCCCTACCCGGCTCTGGTTGTGCCACCCGTGAGTTTCAACCTCCTGATCCGCGCCGTCCTCCTCGCCGTCTCGCTGGCGACCGCGATCGCGCGCGCCCAGGACGAGCTGCGTTTCTCGACCTCGCTGGGCCAGGAGGAACGTACGGCGATCGGTCTGACGCGATTGGATGCCGATCGCGTCGCCGTGATCGACGCCCTCGTGCGACGCGACTCCTCCCGGCCCGCCGTGGCGGGAGCACCCGCGGACTTTTCCGCGCGCCTGACCACCGACGAACGTCGGACCGCGGGCATCGACACACTGACACTCTCGGAACGCAGCCGGCTCGACGCCGCCGTGGCGCGCCATCAGTCGGCCCGCGCCGCGCGGTCGCTACAGGCCCCGTTGGTGCTGGCGGCGCCACGCGGCCGGATCACGACCGAGGAACGCCGCCCCGAACGCGGGATGCACGGTGCGTTCTCGCTCAGCTACACCTTCGGTCGCGGCGGCTACAGCGAACGCACCGGCTCGATCCTGCTCACCCACGAGGACCCCGCCTCCGGCCTGTCCTTCGCGGTCGGCTACTCCGAGACCCACGTCAAAGGCCCGGCACCCTACTATCTCGCCCGCGATCCGTTCATCCCCTCGCCGACCCTGCCCTGAATCGCAGTCGCCATCGAACCTCCTGGCCACCTCACAAGAGGCGAATGAGGGAACGGAGCGATCCGTTCTTTCGGCCGGAACCTTCGTTGTAGCCGAGGGCACGCCCCTCGGTTTTCCGGACTTCCTTCCGGAATTCCCTTGTCCCCTCATCAACCGGCGGGACCCATGCACGCCGGATTATTCCGCGGCGTCAGGCGCGGCTACACCGGACTCCGTCAACCGCTAAGTTTCCCCGTTCCGCGAGTTCAGTCTGTTCCGTGGTCCACCCAGCCCGGTTGCGTGACTTCGGTGTGTTTCGTGGTTTCCCTTCACTTGGATAAGAACCCGCACCGTTGGAGAAAAAATGTCCAATTCCGCCGGGAGGTTCGGATATAGATTGAGTACCGCATGCCCCAACACCCCTACCCTCGATCGAATCCCGCAGCACTGATCCGACTGCTCCCGGCATTTTTCCTCGCCGCCGCGCTTGGACTTTCCACGCCCGCCCTTGCCGCGGAAACAAAGGCCAAGCCCGTCCCTGATCCCGCGCTGGCGCCAATCGTCGATGTTCCCGGGCTGCCGCGCGTGCTGCTGATCGGCGACTCCATCTCGATCGGCTACACGCTGCCGGTGCGCGAGGCGTTCAAAGGCAAGGCCAACGTCCATCGCCCGCCGGGCAATTGTAGCTCCACCGGCTACACGCTTTCCAAACTCGACGCGTGGCTAGGCACGGGAAAGTGGGACGTGATCCATTTCAACTGGGGACTCCACGACGCGAAGCTCCCGCCCGAGGGCGTCCGCCATGCGCCGCCCGATGTCTACGAGAAGAATCTCCGCGAACTCGTCCGGCGCCTTCGTGCGACGGGCGCGAAATTGATCTGGGCTACGACGACCCCCGTGCCCAACGACGGGAACCTCGCGCCCAACCGGCGCTTCGACCGCGTCGAGAAATACAACGCGATCGCCGCTCGCGTGATGAGCGAACTCGGCGTCACCACCAACGATCTCAACGCCACGATCACCCCGCATTTCGCCCGCGTCGGCCGCCCCAACGACGTCCACTACACGGCCGAGGGCTCCGCGCTCCTCGCCGCCGAGGTCGTCCGCAGCGTCACCACACAGCTGCCCGTCCGCTGAGACGAGGCCCTCGCGCCCCTTTAGCAACTCGCCGGTAAGCGCGGCCTCACGATCGCGATCGATCCGGGAACCGCGGAAGATCCTTGGCTCTCACCTCCAGACCCGTCCCTCCCTGCCGTTCTCATCCACACCATTCGAGAAGTACGCGGTAAGACCCGCTGCAGGTGGAACGGACTTCGGCGGCAGGATCACCGGCATCGGCCCGGGAGCATCGGACCTGTGCTGCACGCGAACCGTATGTATCCGTCTCCACCCATGGTTACTCCCCCGCGGTGCGAGTCGGCCTCTGAAGGTTCGCCGCCTACCCGAACAGCACTTCCGAAGCGCAACGGGCCGCGGCGCAGCGGTTCTCCACCCCGAGTTTCACGAGGATGTGCTCCACGTGCGTCGCTACCGTACGACGACCGATGCCAAGGATGACCGCGATCTCGGGGTTCGTCTTGCCCTGCGCCACCCAGTACAGGACCTCCGCCTCCCGCGCGGAGACACCGAGCGAACCCAGTTCCGCCGGCCCGCGGTCGGGCGGCCGCATCCCCCCGGCGACTTGACGCAACTCGCCTTCGTTCGCCTCCGAGAAACACTCCACCCAGAAGCGATGCGATCTCGCCGCGGAGGGACTCCGGCCAGCCGGACACGCCGGGCCCGTGACTACCACCGCGCACCCCAGCGCCGACGCCAGCACGCTTTGCAGGTTTACCAGGAAGTGTCCCCGCGCTCGGGTCGGCCCTGGCGGAACCGCCGCGTCCGCGGGAAATTCGGAGCCGGATCGGGTGTCGGTTTGCACGCTGAGTGATGTCGGGGTGGGGTCCATATCCCGGGAGTCTAGGGAAACGAGACCTCAGCGGGAATCAGGGCCGGCGTAAATCCGCTACCATGCGATCCACGGGGTCCCCTCGGGGGGGGCTTCGGGGTCCGGTTTCCGCGGGGCGGCCTCGGCCAGCACGCACGCAACCGCCGCGCGCACAAGCTGCGCGCCGTTAGCAAAATTCAGCTTTCGTTTGATCCCAGCGCGGTAGCACTCGACCGAGCTCACGCTGACGCGCAGCCGGCGCGCGATCTCCGCTGTCCCGATGCCGTTACCGATCAGGAGAAAAACCTCCAGCTCGCGGTCGCTGAGAATCGCGGTCTGGTCCGCCTGACTGTACCCGCGTGTGGCCAACCGCGCGATCACTAGGTCGGCGACCGCCGGACTGACAAAAATCCTCCCGGCCAGGACCTGCGCCACCGCCTCGAGGAGGGTCTCCGACGCGGCCGATTTCATCACGTATCCACGCGCGCCGGCGCGAAGCGCGCGATCCGCGTACCACTCCTCCTGACACGAGGAGAACACGAGCATACGCAGCCTGGGATGCAGTGCGACCATCTGCCGCACGAAATCTAGCCCGCTCGGACCATTGAGGTTCAGTTCCAGGATCACCAGCGACGGACACCGCCGCGCCAGCTCCGTCAAAGCGGCCGTGGCGGAATCCGCCTCGCGCAGGACGCACGAAACCCAGCGGCGCCGCAGGACAGACGCGACTCCCGCGCGGGAGATCGGTTGAATATCTAACACCAGGATATCAAGGTCGGCCTCCACGGAGCGGACCGCCGGCGAATCGAGTCTGACTTTCTGATCTTTCACCGATCGCGCCTGGCGGTCGGAGCCGCAAGAGGGTGCCAACGGTTGCTTTTTCAATAGGCCAGACAGTCCGTGGAAGTTTTTCATTCGTGTCACGGAATACCTGCGAACGACGCATTAACGCTCCACCCCGCGGAAAAAAAATCAGGGGGGAGGCGGGGGACCGCCGAAAGGTCGAAGGACCCTGGGAGCGTCATCCCTGGAAAGCTGCAACAACACGGCGTTTTGGAAACCCACCTTTCATGAACAATCCATCAGGTCCCCAAACTCCCGACGGAGGAGCTTCCGCGCGACCTCAGCCCCTGACTCCGGGATAGGCGCGGAAACACGCCCGCCGCGATCGGACTGGAAAAGGAGCCGTGCGGCACCGCCAGCCCGCGCTCTTCCCTTATCTTTCAGTATCCGTTTTGTTGTTACTTCTCTCGTTTCGCCGCTTCGAATCGGAGAGCACTCGCACCGGCGCATCGGGGAAACGCGGATTCCGGGCCCGCGCGACGGTCCGCGCTTGCGGGTCGCGCGGCGCGGTCGAATCTCCCCCGCCGTGCGATCGATCCCGCTGCCGCCGCCCCCCGCCGAAGCCCCGCTCGGCGTGGCCGCCCGGTGGTACTGCGTGCGGTCCCAGGTGAAGCGCGAGCACGTCGCCGCCGCCCATCTGGTGGAGCGCGCGGGCGTCGAGGTCTTCGCGCCGCGGATCCGCGCCGTCCACGGCAACCGCCTCGGCGGCGTGACCCACACGCTCGAGGCCCTGTTCCCCGGCTACGTCTTCGCCCGCTTCGATTACGCCGCGCAGTCGCGCTTCGTGACCAGCACCGCCGGTGTGCGCGGCGTGGTGGCATTCGGCGGGCCGCCGCCGCCGGTACCCGATCCGGTGATCGACGGGCTGCGGCGCGAGATCGCCGGGCAAGCGGGCACCGCCGCCGCCCCGATCCTGCGCGAGGGTGCGTGGGTGCGCGTGCTCGCCGGCTGCTTCCGTTTTCTCGAGGGACGCATGGTCCAGGTCGATCCGCGGTCGGACCGCGTGCGCGTCCTGCTCGATCTGCTCGGCGGCGAGGTGCACGTCACCCTGCCCGCCCACCAGGTGGCGCCGCTCGGGGAATCGACCGTGCGCTACCCGTCCGGCCTCCTGCAGTCCGCGGCGGTGCCTGCGCTCCTTCGCGCGGGCTGAAAAGGCGGCCCGCGCCGCCTTGGAGAGGAAACTGGCTCCGCCGCCAGGTGCGGCAGCTTTGTCCGCATTCAGGCGCCAGCCGCAAAAATCCCGATGTTCGGCGCCGCAGGAATGCCCCGTTGGAAGCGAACCCTCGACCTTGCGGTGGCACTGCTCGCGCTCCCGGCGCTCGCCACCGCCGCGGCCCTCGTCGCCGGCTTGCACGCCTGCTTTTCGCCCGGCCCGCTTCTCTTCCGCCAGACTCGCATCGGTCGTCTGGGCCGGCCCTTCACGCTCCGCAAGTTCCGCACGATGCACCCGGACGCCGACGAGACGGCGCACCGCCGGCATCTTGAGCGCCTTGCCGCCGCAGGCGGGCCGCTGCAGAAGCTCGACGCGGGAACCGACGCCCGCGTTTTTCCCGGCGGACGGCTGCTGCGGGCCTCCGGGATCGACGAACTTCCGCAATTTTTAAACGTGCTGAGCGGCGAGATGAGTGTGGTGGGGCCGCGCCCGTCGTTATCCTACGAGCTCGGCCTCCACCCGCGCGCCCAGCGTGCGCGCGTCACCGTGCATCCCGGCCTCACCGGGCTCTGGCAGGTCTGCGGCAAGAACCGCACGACCTTCCGCACGATGCTCGCGCTCGACCTCCGCTACGCGCGGCGCCGGTCGCCCGGTCTCGATCTCGCGATCATCGCCCTCACCCCCGTCGCGCTGCTGCGCGAGGTCGCCAACTCCCGCCGCCCGCGCCCGGCGGCGACCTCTCCTTCGCCCCCGCGCCACGCCTCCCTTTCATGAAATCCCGGATCAACATCGGCGTCGTCGGCTGCGGCTACTGGGGCCCCAACCTCATCCGCAACTTCCGCGCCCTGCCCAATTGCCGTCTGAAGGTGATGTGCGACGTGAACGAGGGCCGGCTCGCCCATTTGCACGCGCTCTACCCGGAGATCGAGCGCGAGACCGACTTCGCGCGACTGGTCGCGGATCCCGACCTGCACGCGGTCGTGATCGCCACCGCCGTGCCGCTCCACTTCCCGATGGCGCAGCGTGCGCTGCTCGCCGGAAAACACGTGATGGTGGAGAAGCCAATGGCCGCCTCCGTCGCCGAATGCGAGGAGCTCATCGCCATCAGCCGCCGCCTCGGGCTCGTGCTCATGGTCGGCCACACGTTTTTGTTTTCCGAGCCGATCCGGAAGATCCGCGAGATCGTCGACCACCGTGACATCGGCGACCTGCGCTACATCGCCTCTCGCCGGCTTAACCTCGGGCTCTTCCAGCGTGACATCAATGTGGCCTGGGATCTGGCCCCCCACGACATCTCGATCATCCTGCACATCATGCAGGAGATGCCCCACCGGGTGAACTGCTGCGGCGGCTCACACATCACCCGGGGCGTCGAGGACGTCACGTGGATGAGCCTCCACTTCTCACGCGAGCGCTCCGCCATCATCCACACCAGCTGGCACGATCCGCGCAAGGTGCGCGAGATGACCATCGTCGGCAGCTCCCGCATGATCGTGTACGACGACGTCGCCGGCCCCGAGAAACTCCGCATCCACGACGTGCGCATCGAGCGGCCTCCGCTCTACGACACGTTCGCCGCGTTCCATTACGCCTACCACTACGGCGACACCTACTGCCCGTACATCAAGCACGAGGAGCCGTTGCGCAACCAGTGCGTGCACTTCCTAGAATGTATCCGCGAGGATCAGACGCCTCTCACGTCCGGAGCCCAGGGGCTCGACGTCGTCCGCATCCTGGAGGCCTCCACCGAGTCACTCCGCAACCACGGCGCCTCCGTGCAGCTTTCAGCCGTGAACCCGGCGCCCGCCCGCGCCAGTCATCCGACGCCGCCGGTCCATCTTCACCGCAATGGCGACGGCGACGGCTCCTCGGCCCGTATCCCCGCCCCGACCCTCTCCGCCGCCCAGCCCCGAATCACCCATGAACCGGAATCCTGACCTCCTGCATCCCGCCGGCGTCGACGTCACCCTCGGCGAGCGCGTTGCCATCCACGGCCCCGTCAACCTCTACGGTTGCGAGATCGGCGACGAAACCCGCATCGGCGCCTTCGTCGAGAT
>JAURJO010000442.1 GCA_030832235.1 Verrucomicrobiota bacterium | reverse complement strand
CTGGGCCGGTAACCGGTGAACATGGCGTGCGTACCGCGCTCGTGCGCGGCTTCGCCGTGCGTCATCGAGCGGATCACCGTGATGCGGTCGGCGATCTTCGCCGTCTCCTTGAGGTTCTCCGAGAAAAACACGCCCGGAAGACTCGTCTGCACGGCCTCCATCGGCCCGCGGTACTCGACCGGCGCATCCGTCTTAGGATCAAAAGACTCCTGGTGCGACATCCCGCCGGGCAGATAGATATTGATGACGGACTTCGCGCGGCCGGCCCCGGCTCCCAGCATGCCCTCGGTGCCCGGCGCGCCGCGCAACGAGTTCCGGAAGAGGTCGCTCATCGTCAGACCGACGCTACCGACGAGACCGACGTAGAGAAACTCGCGACGCGAGGCGGGTCGTAAGAGCGGGGACGGGGTGTGCACGGGGTTCATGCCGACGGAGTAGTAGACGTAGGCGGCACCGTGCCGGCTACGTCCGATCAGCTGATCACTCCCGCCCGCCGACTCAAGCGTCTAGGTCGTCGATTCCAGGAGAAAATCGACCGGTGCGAGTCTCATCCAGAACTGCGGAAAAAAGCAGCGCCTCCCCACGCAAACCGACGCGACCGAGCGCGACTGTGATATCATCGGCGGAAGGCTCCGCGATCCGATGGTGCGGATCGCCGGGCAGGTCCGGGCGCACGGCGCGAGTGAGGGCCCAGCAGGCCCACGCGCGCCAGGTACGCTGTTCGCGACGGGGCTCGTTCATCCGCCCGGCATAGTGCTGAAAGTGGACCCGAGGGTTACCCAGAAAAACCCCGTCCGGAGTATGCGCAATGATCCACGCCATCGCGGCGTAGGGCATCGGGTGCGCGATCAGTTCCGGCTCGGCGCCGCAGACGTCGGCCCCCATCGCGCGGTCGAGACAGAGTAACGACCTAGCCGCGAAGCCGGTTTCCCAAAGCGAGGCCCCGTAGCGCAGGCATTCGAGGTAGAATTCACCACCCCGGCCCCCCCCGCGCATTGCATGCAACGCGCGCCAATTCATCCCCGGCACGGCGGCGGGCAAATACGGGCAAACAGGAAACGACGGCACCGCCCAGTCGTAGTCCGCGAAGAAGCGCGGCGTCAACCGACCGACACCCGGTTCTCCACGTACCGTGGCTTCCGTGTGCTCCGTAAGCCACCCGGCTCGGTTTCGCACCTTTGGTGAATTTCGTGGTTCCCAGTCTCGGGTTCGCGGCACGACGAAGTTGCGCTTGGCGCGGCCCCCCGTTTCCACGACAACCGCCCGCCTGAGCTCCGCCGAAGCAAATCGCGTCCCGCCGCCCTCGCCCGTCGACCGACGGGTTCACCGCATCGTGTGGTGGCGCTGGCTCGCACTCCTTCCCTTCGCCCTCCTACTGCGCGCGTGGGGGCGCTCTTTGCGCTTCGAAGCCACGCCGGACGACGTCCGCAACTACACGCGCCATGACGTGCCGGTTGCCATCGTGTTGTGGCACAACCGGCTGTTCCTCGCCGCCGAGATCGTCCGTCGCTACCGCACGGGACGTCCGGCCTACGCGCTGGTGAGTGCCAGCGAGGACGGCGCCTGGCTTTCGGCGTTCTTCGCAATGGGCGGCCTCCGCACGGTCCGCGGGTCCAGCAGCCGGCTCGGCCGCGAAGCGGCGTCAGCGCTGGTCGAGGTGCTGCAATCCGGACGCGATGTGGGCATCACGCCGGACGGACCGCGCGGACCGTGCTATGAGTTCAAGCCCGGCGCGATCATCGTGGCGCGAAGAACCCGCGCCCCAATGCTGCTCGTGGGCGCCGAGTTCACCTCGTCATGGCGCCTGAAGAGCTGGGACCGGTTCCACCTACCCAAGCCCTTTTCCCGCGTGCGCATGCGCTGCGAGATCATCGAGCCGGAGCAACTAGCCGACCGCGACGCCGGGATCGAACTCGTCCGCTCCCGGTTGCTCGCGCTGAATCCCGACCGCTGATGCTGCCTTAAAACGACGGACGGATCGTGACGTTGGCACCGGGAACTGCGGAGTAATCCGCACCCGCGCTCCAGGAGACGTCGTTCACCAGCACCTTGAAGGCGATGTCCTGCCGCGCCGCGTCGAGCGCGATGCGCCAGAGGTCGGCGGCGACGCAGGTCATCGGTACGCCGACGGTCCAGCTGAGGCCGCCGCCGGCACCGCGGATGTAAAGGGTATTGCCGAAGCCGACGTCCACCTGCGCGGTGATCGTGGTGAGCGACGGCTTGGGCGCCGCGGGCTTCACGACGGCGGGCGGCATGGCGGCGACGACCGCGGGAGTGATTGCAGCCGGCGGAGGCGGAACGGCGCGCGCCGTGGAACGCGGCGCCTTGTTGCGGGCGGGTGCGGCGGACCGGGTCGCTGGGGCGGGCGACGACTTGCGGGTGGTGGTTTTCTTCTTGGATGCGCTCATGACAATAGGTGGATAAATCTCCCCAAAACGAGACGGAGCATAGCAGGACGGAGGCCAACCACCAGCGGGCGACCGACGGATTTACCGGACCGTCACATTTCGGTCCGAATCAAAGGCGGGCCAAGCCCGCCGGCTTCAGGCAAAAACCTCTTCCGGACGGAAGAAGCGCGCAATTTCGGCCACGCCGTTCTCCACGCTGTCCGAAGCATGGACGACGTTGATCATCATGTCGGTGCCGAAGTCGCCACGCAGGGTGCCCTTGGCGGCCTTGCGGGAGTCGGTGGGCCCGAGCAGGTCACGCACGCGCTGAACGATATTTTCGCCCTGCAGGGCGACCATGACGACCGGACGCGAGCTCATGAAACGCTCGATTTCCGGATAAAACGGCTTGGAGGCGACGTGCGCGTAGTGCTCACGGAGCAGCGCCGGGGAAAGGCGCGCCATCTTGCAGGCGATCACGTCGAAACCTGCCGCCTCGAAGCGGCTGATCACAGTGCCCACCAAGCGCTTCTGCATCGCGTCCGGCTTACAGATGATGAACGTCTTTTCCATAGGAACGGCCCAAAGTAGGCGGCCCGAAGGGTTTGGAAAGCCTAGACTTCGCCTCGCCGAACCCGCGCGGCAGAACGCCCCGAATCAGGCAAAGCGCCGGATGCGCGCCTGCACGTCTTCCTGCAATCGCCGGATGTAACCCACGGTAAATTCCTCCAAGGAGAGGGCCGGATTCAAGACGAGGGGCGTGAGGTCCATCGCCCACGTGATGCCGGTCACGCGATCGGTCGCATGGGAAGTGTGATAGGTCGCGTGCGCCGAACGGCGGCCCATCGTGGCCAAGTCGTAGCGCTTCCCGCCGGTGACCTGCGAGTCGAAGACCTTGAGGAGCTCAAGGGCCAGCTCGGGGTGACGGCCGGCGTCGAGCGCAACCTTGTCGGAATCCACCATCCAATCGAGGTCGCGCCACACCTCGCAGCCGAGGACACGCCGCGGACGTTGGTCGGCGGGAAGCGCCCGAATCGCCTCCAGGCACCGGTGGAGAACGGCAACGTGGGTATCGTGCTTGTCGGCCGGGTTGTGCAGGTAAACGACCTCCGCGCGGCAGCCGCCGAAGATGGCGGCGAGGTCGGCCGCGACGCCGGCGTGTCCCGGGGTCTTCACGACGGAACTCGGATGCGCGAGCTGGAGCTGGATCGCGTAGCGACCCATCTTCGCCGCCTTGCGCTGCTCCTCGCGCCGCACGCCCTGCATCTGCTCGTCAGTGAGGTGCGCGTAAGGACCCGTGCGCGGGGAGCCTGCGCCATTCGTCACCACGACGCCGCCGAAGGCTTTGCCGGGCGTGTCGAGACAATCGGAGATCCCGGCGTGGGCCATGATCTCGATATCGTCCTGGTGCGCGCCGAGGCAAAGGTGCGTGACACGCGCAAGCGCCTTTTCCGGCGTGGCGTCGTCGCCGGGAACGTAGATGTCGGCCTGGGGATTCGAGAGCTTCATGGCGAAAGGGAGCGACGCTCAGCGGAGGAGCGCCGGCAGACTGGCCGCGGCGACGGCCTGACCGTGACGGCGGTCCTTCTCGTCCGGCGTGTGCAGACGGATCTTTTCCGCCCGTTCCGGGAAGTCCGCGCGCAGCACCGCGCGGGCCCGGTCGAGGATGATCTCGCCACCGGCTCCGGAGGAGACGCGACCGAGCAGCAGCACATGGCGCAGCTCGTAGTGATCCGCGAAGTGCGCGATCGCGTAGCCAAAGTCTGTCCCGATGGTCTCGTAGATCGCGCGGGCG
>JAURJO010000441.1 GCA_030832235.1 Verrucomicrobiota bacterium | reverse complement strand
GCTGATCCGGTTCAGGTACCGCGAGATCGCGCCGACATTCTTGGCGATCGACCATTCGTTGTCATTGAGGATGACGATCAGGCGCTTGGTGGCGCTCACGACGTTGTTAAGCGCCTCGAGTGTCACGCCGCACGTGAAGGCCGCGTCTCCGCAGACCGCGACCACATGCTCGTTGGTGCCGCGCAGGTCCCGGGCTGTGGCCATGCCGAGGGCGGCGGAGAGCGCGGTGCCGGCGTGGCCGGCGCCGAAGGAGTCGTGCGGGCTTTCATTACGGCAGAGGAAACCGCTCGCGCCGTCCGTCTGGCGGAGGCGGCGGAAGAAGTCGCCGCCCCGGCCGGTGAGCAGCTTGTGGACGTAGCCTTGGTGCGCCACGTCGAAGACGAATTGGTCGTCCGGGGTCTCGAACACCCGGTGCAGCGCGATCGTGAGCTCAACGACACCGAGGTTCGGGCCGATGTGGCCGCCGTTGCGCGCGGTGACCGCGATGAGTTCGTCGCGGATCTCCTGCGCCAGCCGCGGCAGGTCCGCAGGGGCGAGCGCCTTCACGTCCGCGGGGCCGCGGAGGTGGTCGAGCAGGCGAACGGGGGAAGAGGTGCTTTTTTGGTTCATCGCGAGGTCGCGCGGCGCGGGTGGGCGGATCGACTCAGGCTTCGCGATCCGTCTCGAATTTCTCGAAGGCGACGGAGCCGTCCTTTGACTTCTTCAGCTGCTCGATGCGCAACTCGGCCTCCTTCAGGCGCGTCTCGCACACCAGCAGCAACTTGGTGCCCTGCTCGAAGCGGGCGATCAGGTCGGCGAGCGGGACTTCGCCCGATTCCATCGACTCCACGATCGATTCCAGCTTCGCAAGGGCCTCCTCGAAGGACGGTTGTTCTTTCTTTGATTCCACGGAAAGGGCGACGGTTGCTGCCGGGCCGGGCCATTTCAATCCAGTTTCAAGAATCGTGCCGCATCTGATCCCGTACCCGGAAACGGGTAGAGTGACGGCATCTTTGGACTGGCGGCGGGGGTTGAATCGGGTGCATTGGCCGCATGACCTCCGTTCTCTGGATCGCGCTCGGTCTCATGGCGCTACGCCTCGCGGCGTCGCTGGCGTTATCGGCCCTGAACCGGGCTTCCGTGCGTCGGCACGAGGGGCGGCCGCCGGAGGCGGTGGCGGCCATCATGGACGCCGAGACCTACGCCAAAGCGGGCCGCTACACGCTCGCGAAGTCGCGCTTCGGCGACGTGAGCGAGGTTTTTGACACGCTGGTGCTGATGCTCGTGCTCACCAGTGGTGTGCTTCCGGCCTTGTTCGAGGAGGCCGCGGTATGGGGCGGCCCCGAGTCCACCTGGAATCACGCGGCGTTCATCATCCTCGCCGGTGTCCTGCTTTCGATTCCCTCGCTCCCGTTCGACTGGTGGGAGCAGTTCGGTTTGGAGCAGCGGTTCGGTTTCAACCGCAGCACTCCGCGTCTCTGGGTGGTCGACAAGATCAAGGGGGCGCTGGTGAGCGTCGCGATCGGCTTTCCACTGCTGTGGGCGCTGCTGTCACTCGTGCGGCTGGCCGGGACGCAGTGGTGGATCTGGGGCTTCGCGCTGGTGTTCGGCTTCCAGTTGCTGATGCTGATCCTCTACCCGAAGCTCATCGTCCCGCTGTTCAACAAGCTGACGCCGCTGCCCGCGGGGGAGCTGCGTGACCGCCTGATGGCGCTCGGAGACCGCACGGGATTCCGGGCGAGCACGATCGAGGTGATCGACGGCTCGAAGCGTTCCGGGCACTCCAACGCGTACTTCACCGGCTTCGGCCGTTTCCGGCGCATCGTGCTGTTTGACACCTTGGTCTCCCAGCTCACGCCGGAGGAGTTGGAGGCCGTGCTCGCCCACGAGATCGGCCACTACCGGCGGGGCCACATTCCCCGCCTGCTGGCGCTTTCCGCGGGGATGATGCTGGCGGGTTTCGCGACCGTGGCGTGGCTCGCCGGCAGTTCCTGGTTCAACCCGGCGTTCGGCTTCCCGCCGGCCCAGCTTGCCCCGTCGTTCATGCTTTTCGGGTTATTGAGCGGCGCCGTGACGTTCTGGTTCGGCCCGCTTGGCAACCTGCTGTCGCGCCGCCACGAATACGAGGCGGATGCCTTCGCCCGGGAAGCGATGGGTGGTCCCGTCCCGCTCATCGGGGCGCTGCGCAAACTGGCGCAGAAAAACCTCACGAACCTTACGCCGCACCCGTGGTTCAGCGGGTTCCATTACTCGCATCCGACGCTCGCCGAGCGTGAGGCCGCGCTGCAGCGCGCGTAGGCGGCGGCTATGCGGTCGGGGGTGAAGCAGGTTTTCGCGGTCCTGACGCTCGCGCTGGGTGCGAGCCATGGTGGGGCCGTGGTCGGGTCCTCCGGGCTCCGCATCGCCACCTACAATCTCGAGAACTACGTCTCGGCCGACCGCATGACGCAGGCCGGCTTCCGCAAGGAGTACCCGAAGCCGGAGCGGGAGAAAGCCGCGCTGCGAAAAGTCATACGTGAACTTTCAGCGGATGTTTTGGTGATGCAGGAAATGGGGCCGCGCCCGTACCTCGAGGAGTTGCGTCGCGATCTCCGCGCGGAGGGTGTAGATTATCCTCATTCCGCGCTCGCGTCCGCGGCCGATGCCGACCGGCACATCGCGATCCTGTCGCGGCAGCCGCTGATCGGCGTCAGGATGCATGATGATCTGGCTTTCCCGTATCTGGGTGGCCGGGGAATCGTTAAAAGGGGGTTGCTGGAAGCGGCGGTGGAAACTCCCGGCGGCCCGGTCACGATCTTCGCTCTCCATCTCAAGAGCCGGCTGACGGAGCGCGACGATGATCCAGGTTCGGCGGTGAGGCGGGCTGCCGAGGCAACGGCCGTCCGCGACCGCGTGCTCGCGCGCTGCCCGGATCCAGCACAGGTCCGATTCGTGGTCCTCGGGGACTGCAACGACGGCCGTAACAGTCGTGCGGCGGCGGCGTTGCAGCGACGCGGGAAGACCGAGATCGCGACCTTGCTGCCCGCGGCGGATTCACGCGGGGAGGCTTGGACCCACGCGTACCGCCGCGACGAGTCCTATAGTCGCGTGGACCTTATATTCGTGTCCGCCGGCTTGTTGCCTTGGGTCGACGGTGCAGCGGCGCGCATCCATGACGCCCCGGAGGTGCGGGTGGCGAGTGACCACCGACCGGTTTTCATCGACCTGCGGGCGCGGTAGCCCGCGCTGCAAGCGCTCGTTCAGCGCGGGGAGATGGTGACGGGTACGGTGACTTCACCCGCCCCGAAGCCCTTCAAGTAGAGGGTGCCGTTGCCGGGTTTTCCGCCCTCGACGGTCACTGAGATGCTCGTCTGACCCTGTGGCACGATGACCTCCGGCATGATGATGCTCTCGGGGACATCCGTGGCGACATCCAGCAACGTGCCGCCCGGAGGGGCCGGGTTGGGCAGGGTGAAGGTGAGGTTGGTGCGGTCGCCGGTGCGCAGGGACAACGCGGTCGGTGCCACGCTGATAGAGCTGGAGTCGATGCGGAACGTGCCGACCGGGGAGGTTCCGGCGGCGCTGCTGAGCGAGACCTGGTAGTTGGCGTTGGCGGCCAGCGCCGGAACATAGAAGCTCAGGGAGTTGGCGGACTCAAAATTGGTGCGCGCCGCGGTGCCGTTGAAAAGGATGCGGTCCTGAGGCGTGAATCCCCGGCCCAGCACGCTGATGCGCGCGCCCACCGGGCCGCGGTTGACCTCGAGCGAAAGCACGTAGCGGCGCACGATCTGGACGGTCTCCACCTGCGTGTAGGCCTCGCCCGGGGTCTGCACGTTGTTTCCCTCCACCATGTAGTTCACGAGGAAGTAGTACGCGACGCGGTCGCGACCGGCGGGCAGCTGGTACTCGAACTCATAAAGGCCTTCGCCGACGCCGCCGGCGCGCATGGGAAAGCTGCGTCCGTCCATGACGATCGTCGGGGCGACCCCGGTGATGGTGTTGGAGCGCTTCGCGACGCGCAGGGTGAATGTGTAGATCTGGGAAGGGTTCTCGGCGACCGAGCGAGGGTGAGGTCGGTGAGTGTTACATTGTCGCAGCCCGCGAGCATCAGGAAGGACAGCGCGGCGAGCGCTTGCAGAATGATTTTCCTCGCGGCGGAAATTCGGGTGGTGTGCATTGGACAAAAGATGAGCGGGCGAACGGACGGGAGGTTTTGAGTAATGAGCGGGCCTGAAACAGGGCAAGCCAAAGGTGGGCCGTCGACGGGTCCGGAAGCGCGGCGGCCGCTCGGACTCTACGTGCATGTGCCGTTCTGCGCCTCCACCTGCGATTTTTGCGCGTTTTATCAGGAGGCCCCGACGGCGGGAGACGTGGAACGATACCTGGAAGGCGTGCGACGGGAGCTCGCCTTGGTTTCGCCGGAACGTCCGGTGGACACGGTTTTTTGGGGCGGGGGCACACCCGGGTTGTTGGCGGCCAAGGATTTGCTCGAGCTTGGTCGGATCGTGCGGTCGGCCTGCGGGGTCGATCCAGCGGAGTGGACGATAGAACTGGCGCCGGGTTCGGTCACCGAGGCGCGTTTGCAAGCGCTCCGCGAGGCCGGCGTGACGCGCGTATCACTCGGCGTGCAGAGTTTTCAGCCAGCACTCCTCGAGGCGCTCGGGCGCAGGCATTCAAGGGAGCAGATCCTTCGCGCCCACGAACGGGTGCGCGCCGCCGGTTTCGCGAGCGTGAATCTCGACCTGATGTTCGCGTTGCCGGGACAGGCCGATGAAGCGTGGGAGGCGGATCTCGACGAGGCGATCGCGCTGGGACCGGATCACCTTTCGACCTATTGCCTGACCTTCGAGGAGGATACGCGCCTGTGGGTGAAACTTTCGCGCGGCGCAGTGCGCCGGGACGCCGAGGCGGAGGCGCGTCTTTACGAGGCCACATGGCGCCGTCTCGAGGCGGCGGGTTACGCCCAGTATGAGGTTTCCAACTTCGCCCGCCCCGGCCATGCCTGCCGCCACAACGTGAACACGTGGCGGATGGGGGAATGGATCGGCGTCGGCCCTTCGGCCGCCTCGCAACACCGCGGCTGGCGCGGCGCGAATGTCGCGGACCTCGCGCGTTGGCTGGACGGCCTCGGCCGCCGGGAACGGATGACCGAGGACCGTTGTGCCGTCACCCCGGCCTTGCTCGCCGAGGACGCGCTGGTCTTCGGGCTGCGGATGAACGACGGCGTTGATCTTCAATGGTGGAAGGCCCGGGTGCCCGACCTTCCGTGGGAAACGGTGGAGGAGACTCTGCACGGTCTGGAGGCTGCCGGCCGTTTGGAGACAAGAGACAGCGTGGTGAGACTGACCCCGGCGGGCCGCCTGATCGCGGACGCGATCGGGGCGGAGATCATGGCCGCGTTCGCGACGGAGGTGGCGCTCGCATGAGACCGGTGATCGCGGCCCTCTCGTTTGTGGCAGTCATCCTGCTCGGCGCCTGCGCCTCGGCCGATAAGCCGGGCGAGCGCGCCGGAATCACGGCGCGCTTTCATCTGGAGAGCGCGGACGGGGAGGGGTTGCCCGCGGTATTGCCGCGCAGCGGTGTCGTCCTCCGCTTGAATCCGAAGCCGGTGCTCACCGAGGCCGATATCGCCGGGGCGGACGTCGCCGAGGTCGAACTGGGTCGCTGCCTGCTCCTTACCCTCACGCCGGCGGCCGGCCGGGATCTCTACCGGCTGTCCGTTGCTCACCAGGGCCGGAGGATGGCCCTGCAGCTCGACGGGGCCTTTGTCGGGGCACGTCGCATCGACGGGCCGATCAGCGACGCGCGTGTTTTCATATTTCTCGAACTTCCCGACGAGGCGTTGCCGGGGGTGGTCGCTGAGTTGCGGAAAACCGCCTCCGCCATCCGCAAGAAAACGTGAGACAAACGATGAACGTCGCGGTTCGTTGGATGAGGCGTCTCGCCCCGGTCTTTCTGCTGCTGGGGGTGGCGGCGGGAGCGGAGGAAAAGCTGCGTTTGGTTTGGCCGACGCCGCACACCGGTTGGGCCGAGGGGCAGCCGCCTTCCCAATGGCTGCAGCACGCCGGTTCCGGCGACCCCGCGACGGGCGGATTCGGCGGCGTTCGCAGCGGGGGGACACGTTTCCACGAGGGCATCGATATCCGGCCGGTTGGCCGGGCGCGCAACGGGGAGGCGACCGACGCCGTGTTTGCCGCGATGTCTGGTGTGGTACGGCACGTGGTGACGTCGCCGGGCCAGAGCAGCTACGGCCGCCATCTCGTGGTCGAGCACACGGGTCTGGCCCCGGCTCTGTACACCTTGTACGCGCATCTCGCCCGCGTGGAGCCGGGTATCCGGCCGGGGGCGACGGTGAACGCGGGGCAGACGCTCGGACTGATGGGGCACAGTTCAGGCGGCTACATGATTCCCGCGGCGCGCGCCCACCTGCATTTCGAGATGGGTTTGGCGATCACGAGCGACTTCCAAACCTGGTACGACCGGCGCCGCTTCGGTTCCCGCAACGACCACGGGATGTGGAACGGAATGAATCTCGTGGGGCTTGATCCGCTGTTGTTCTTCGAGGCGTGGCGCGCCGGCCGGCTGACGTCAGTCCGCGATTTCCTGTTCGCTCAGCCCACCGCGGTGCGACTGCGGATCGCGACATTTCGCACGCCCGATTTTGTGACGCGCTACCCGGCGCTGCTGACCAAACCTTTGCCGCTCGGGCCGGTGGCGGGTTGGGAGATCCGTTTCACGTGGACGGGGCTGCCGATCGCCTGGACACCGCTTTCGTCCGCCGAAGTCGCGGGTCTGCCGAGCGGGCAGCCCCAGTTCGTTGAAGTCGACGCCGCCGTCGAACGGCGCGAACGCAGCAAGAGCCTCGCGGTCACTCGCCGCGGAGGCTGGGCCGCGGGCAAGGACCTCGAGATTGTGCTCCAGCAATTGTTTGGAGTCCGTTAGACGTCGAGGGTCCCGCGCCGCAGGCCTCCGATTTTCCGGTTCAGCCACGCCGTGACAGTAGGAACGACAGCGGCGAGCTTAAGTGTGATGGAAACCGTGGAATACAGCCCAGGCTCTTAACCAATCGAGTGGCCCACGGAACTCGCGGACGCTGCAGAAAGGGGCTTAGTTCCTGAGGCCTTGCGAGCATCGTGCTCTCCGTACGAAGCTAGCTTTGCTCCCCGCGGATCCCCGGCTTCGGCCTTGTTGGATGCGCTTCGGGCGTGTTACGCCGTGCGGTGATGAAATCCACCCCGTCGTCACGCATCCTGCTGTTTCCCCTCCTTGCCGGCCTCGCCGCGCCGGCGCTCCACGCCGAGCCGTGGCATGTGTTCTTCGGCACCGGCGGCCCGGGCGCGAAGGGCATCTACCGCGCGTCATTCGACACCGCGACGGGCAAGCTCGGTGCGTCCGAACTCGCCGCCGAGGTGGGCTCGCCGGGCTTTCTCGCGGTGCATCCCGATGGGGATAAGCTCTACGCCACGGCCAATTCGGCCGGCACTCAGGGCGCCGCGGCTTACCGCATCGGCAAGGGCGGAACGCTCACGCTCATCAACGCCTCCGCCACCGGTGACGGCGGCGCTGCCCACATCGCCGTCCATCCGTCGAAGAAATTCGCCGTCACCGCGCAATACGGCGGTGGCTCGGTGGCGGTTTTCCCGCTCGCGGCGGACGGCACCCTCGGCGCGGCGAAGCTCATCCGCCATCAGGGCGGCTCCAAGGTGGTTCCGCAGCGGCAGGACTCGCCGCACCCGCATTACACCGGCTGGTCGCCCGACGGCCGCTTCGCGCTGGTGCCCGATCTCGGGCTTGATGGGATCGTGATCTATCGCGTGAACGCGGACGCCGCCTCGCTGGAGCGCCACGGCTTCGCGGCGTCGGTACCCGGCGGCGGACCGCGTCACCTCAAGTTTTCGCCCGACGGCAAATTCATCTATCTGCTGAACGAGCTCTCGGTGTCGCTCTCCACCTTCGCGTGGGACGCCTCCGCCGGCACGGCGAAGCTGCTCGGCACGGTGCCCTCGATCAGCGAGGCCGCGAAGGCGCGCGAGACGCACAACTCGGGCGCCGAGGTGCTGATGCATCCGTCGGGTCGTTTCGTCTATTTTTCCAACCGTGGGCACGACACCGTGACGGTGTTCCGGGTCGATCCCGCGACGGGGGCCGCCGAGGTCGCTCAGGTGCAGCCGGTGCGCGGCGCGTTTCCGCGCAACATCAACCTCGCTCCCGGCGCGGGTTGGCTCCTCGCGGCTGGCGCCGATTCCAACACTGTCTCCGTGCACAAGGTCGACGCGGCCACGGGCGTCCTCACTTATCAGACCAAGGGTGTGATCAACGTGCCCGCGCCGATCTGCATCGTGTTCGTGCGGCCCTGATCCGGACGCGCAGGAGCCTCAGCGGGGGGGACGTCCGGCGCGCGGGCTCAGTTCGTAGCGCCGGCGAGCCCGCGGCGCTCGAGGAGGTATTTCACCTCGGGGTCGCCACCGCGGAAGCCGCGGTAGAGTTCCATCGCGTCGGTGCTGCCGCCGCGGGAGAGCAGCATCCGCCGGAAGCGGTCGCCGTTTTCCCGCGTGAGGCCGCCGTTGCGGCGGAACCACTCGACGGTGTCGGCGTCGAGCACCTCGCTCCACAGGTAGGAGTAATAGCCCGCGGAGTAGCCACCGGTGAAGACGTGCGAGAAGTAGGTGCTACGGTAGCGCGGCGGCACCGGGGCGAAGTCGACGCCCGCGCGGCGCAGCGCGGCGGCCTCGAAGTCCAGCGCGCCTTCGGCGGCGGGGACCTGCTTGGCGTCGAGTTGATGCCAGGCCTGGTCGAGGAGCGAGGCGGCGAGGTACTCGGTCGTGGCGAAGCCCTGGTTGAATTTCCGGGCCGCGAGGACCTTGTCCACGAGTTCCTTGGGCATCGGTTCACCGGTGCGGTGGTGGCGCGCGTAATTGCGCAGGACCTCGGGCCAGGTGATCCACATCTCATTCACCTGCGAGGGGAACTCTACAAAGTCGCGCGGCACGCGGGTGCCGGAGAACCGCGGGTAACGCACCGCCGAGAACATCCCGTGGAGCGCATGTCCAAACTCATGGAAGAGCGTGTTGACCTCGTCGAAGGTGAGGAGCGTCGGCTCGCCGTCGGGCGGCCGCGGGATGTTCATGTGGTTGGCGACGACCGGGCGGGTGCCGAACAGGCCGGACTGGTCGACGTAGGAATTCATCCACGCGCCGCCGCGCTTGGAGGGGCGGGCGTAAAGGTCGGCGAGGAAGATTGCCAGCGGGGTGCCATCGGCCTCGAACACATCGAACACGCGCACGGTCGGCTCATACACCGGCAGGTCGCGGCGCTCGCGGAAGGTGATTCCGAAAAGTCGGGTGGCGGCGAAGAACACGCCGTCCTTCAGCACGCGGTCCAACTCAAGGTAGGGCTTTAGCTGCGTCTCGTCGAAGGCGTAGCGCTCACGGCGAACTTTCTCGGCGTAGAAATCCCAGTCCCAGGAGGCGAGGGTGGCGCCGGATGACTCGCGTTCCAGCAGGCGCTGGATGTCGGCCGCCTCGCGGCGGGCGTTGGCCACGGCGGCGGGGGCCAGGTCGGAGAGCAGCTTGTTCACGGCTCCCACATTCGCGGCGGTCTGCTCCTCGAGTTGGTAGGCCGCGTGATTCGGGTAGCCGAGGAGCGCGGCGCGTTCCGCGCGGAGCCGGGCGAGCCGTGTGATGAGCGCGCGGTTGTCGAGATCGCCACCGCGGCTGCCGCGG
>JAURJO010000440.1 GCA_030832235.1 Verrucomicrobiota bacterium | reverse complement strand
GCGCGGGGGATCTCGCGGGCGCCGAGCGTCTCGAGGTGCGGGGTGAGTTGCTGGATGTCCATCCACAGCGAGCCGCGGGCGCGCAGGTGGTCGGCGAGATGCAGCAGGCAGAGCTTCGAGCCGTTGTCCATGCGGTGGAACATGCTTTCGCCTGCGAAAACGCCGCCGGCGTCCACGCCGTACAATCCGGCCACGAGGGTTTCCCCGTCCCAGGCCTCGACGCTGTGGGCGAGTCCGCGGCGGTGCACTTCGGTGTAGGTGCTGATCATCGCCGGCGTGATCCACGTGCCGCCTTGTCCGGGTCGTGGCGCGGCCGCGCAGGCCCGGATCACGGCCGGGAACGCTTGGTCGATCGTGAAGCGAAGCTTCGACTGACGGCGTGCTTTCGCGAGGCTTCGCGGGATGCGCAGCGCGTCGAACTCGAGAATCGCGCGCCGCCGAGGGCAGACCCATGGCACCGGGTGCCGCGGATCGCCATCAGGCCAGGGGAAAATCCCGTGGCGGTAGGCGGAGATCACGCGTTCCGCCGTCAGTTCGAAGTCGAGCGCGACCAACCCGAGTTCCTCCCGGGGATTCGGCGCGGCCCAGTCTGACGTCAGCGACGGCATTTTTTGCACGATACGCCGGCGGGAGGATGCGTCCAGACGCCACGCGGTGGAACCGGTTCCGCCTTGCGTCGACTGCGGTCCGCGATTCGTACGGTTCATGCGAATGTTACGCGCGGTGCTGGCCGCCCTGATTCTGCCTCTGGTACTGAGGGCCCATGATCCCGGGATCAGCACGGCGCAGGGCGAGTGGTCGGGCGGGGCGCTGGTGCTCACGACGGGTTTCGCGCCGGTCGACATCCAGACGCTGCTGCCCGCTTCGTTTCCGCGGCACGATGTCTGGGGTCAGGCGGAGTTCGAGGCCGCGCGGCCGCTGCTGCTCGCGCTCGCCCCAAGCCTGTGGGAACTTGTCGTGTCCGGCACCAGGGTTCCCGTGCGCGAGGTGAATGTGGAGCTCCTGCCGGGGGACAACGTGAGTTTTCGCCATGTGCTGCCGGTGCCCGGAGCGTCGGGCGACCTCATCCTCCGGGCCGCGCGCGTGCCCGATCTGCCTGATGGACATCGGCAATTTGTGATCATCTCCGACCAAGCCGGTTCGACCGTGGCGAAAAAACTGGTGAGCCGGCGTGATTTCACGCTTCCCGTTGCCTCGGCCGTTCCGGTCGCGTCATCCGCCTCAACCGGGGCGGCGGTTCCACCGCGGGCTCAATCCGAGCCTGACGATCTGCCGAGCGCCTTTGAGTTTTTGAGACTTGGCGTGGAGCACATTTGGACGGGGTACGACCACCTGCTCTTCCTCTTCGCGCTCCTCGTGGTCTGCACGTCTTTCCGCTCGTCGGTCGCCATCATCACGTGCTTCACGCTCGCGCACTCGCTGACGCTGGCGTTGGCAACTTTGGATGTTGTCCATGTGCCGTCGCGCTGGGTCGAGCCGCTCATCGCCGCGTCCATCGTGTTTGTGGGCGCGGAGAACCTGATCCGGCGCGGCGCCGAACCGCCGGGGCGCTGGGCCCTGACGTTTGTTTTCGGACTCGTGCACGGGTTCGGCTTCGCGGGCATCCTGCGCGATCTCGGGCTCGGTTCGGCCAAGGGCGGTATCCTGATGCCGCTGTTTTCTTTCAACCTCGGGGTTGAGATCGGCCAGATTGCCATCGCGGCGATCGTGTTGCCCATCGTTTGGCGCCTGCGAAAAAAGGCAGACTTTGTCGCGAGGGGCGTGCCGGCCCTGTCGGCCGTCGTTACCTTGATGGGGCTTTACTGGCTGCTCGCGCGGACCGTCCTGTGACGGTGGCCGCGTGCAGCCGGTTCAGGAAAACAAGTCCGTCGCGGTCCGGCCCAGAAAATCCTCCATGTAGGCGGTCGTGGCCTTGCCCTCGATGAAGACGGGGTCGGCCATGATCGCGCGATGAAGAGGGATGGTCGTCTTGATTCCGCGCACGAGGTACTCGCTCAGGGCCCGGTAGGCGCGCTCCAAGGCCACCTTGCGGGTCGGCCCCACGCAGATGAGCTTGCCGATCATCGAGTCGTAATAGGGCGGGATGGTGTAGCCGCTGTAGGCGTGGGAGTCCACGCGCACACCGTGGCCACCGGGCGCGTAGTAGAGGCCGATGGTGCCGGGGGAAGGGGCGAAATTGCGGGCGGGATCCTCGGCGTTGATGCGGCACTCGATCGCGTGACGGTCGAAGCGAATGTCGCCTTGGTCGAAATCCAGCTTCTCGCCGTTGGCCACGCGGATCTGCTGCTTGATCAGGTCGATCCCGGTGACCTCCTCGGTCACGGGATGCTCCACCTGGATCCGCGTGTTCATCTCGATAAAATAGTAGTTACCCTTGGCATCGACGAGGAACTCGATCGTGCCGGCGTTCTCGTACTCCGCGGCCTCGGCGGCGCGGACCGCGGCCTTGCCCATCTTTTTCCGGAGATCCGGGGTTAGGAAGGGGGAGGGGGATTCCTCGATAAGTTTCTGGTGGCGGCGTTGGACGGAGCAGTCGCGCTCACCGAGGTGCAATACCTTGCCGTGGGAGTCACCGAGGATCTGGAACTCGATGTGGCGCGGCTTCTCAATGTACTTCTCGATGTAGACCGCGCCGTTAGAGAAAGCCTTTTCTGCTTCGCCCCGGGCGACGTGGAACTCCTTCGCGAACGAAACGTCGTTGTGGGCGATGCGCATTCCGCGCCCACCGCCGCCCGCGACGGCCTTGATTATGACTGGGTAGCCGATTTTGCGCGCGATCTTCACGGCCTCCGCCTCGGATTCGACCGGACCATCGGATCCAGGGACGGTGGGGACGCCGGCTTTGCGAACGGTGTCCTTGGCGACCGACTTATCGCCCATCATCTTGATGGACCTGGATTTGGGGCCGATAAATTTGATGTTACACGACTCGCACTGCTCCGCGAACTTAGCGTTTTCGGAAAGGAAGCCGTAGCCGGGATGAATCGCGTCCACGTCGGCGATTTCCGCCGCGCTGATGATCCGGTCAGCGCGCAGGTAGCTTTCGGAGCTTTTATTACCACCGATGCAGATCGCCTCGTCCGCCAGTTGGACGTGAAGGGACTGCACATCCGCTTCAGAATAGACTGCCAGTGTCTTGATCCCCAGTTCCCGACAGGCGCGGACGATTCGCAGGGCGATCTCACCGCGGTTGGCGATCAGGACTTTTTGGATCATGATAAATACGCAGAACTGACCATTAAGCAGTTATGAAACAGAGTCTTGTAAAAGACTCCGACCGTTCACGACGGTCGGAGAATTCGCCGCAGTAGTGGAGGCTAGTCCCCTTACTGCTTAACCTTAAACAAGCGCTGACCGTATTCGACGGGTTGGCCGTTCTCGACCAAGACCTCGACGATCGTGCCCTTGGTCTCGGCCTGAATCTCATTCATGATCTTCATGGCCTCGATGATGCAGCAGACCGTGTTCTCAACGACCTTGCTGCCCGCGTCCGCGAACGGCTTGCTGTCGGGGGAGGCCGCTCGGTAGAACGTTCCAACCATCGGAGACTTGATGTAAGTAACTCCCTCTTCGTCTTTTGCAGCATCCGGCTTGGCAGTGGCGGCTGGCGCAGGAGTGGCGGCCGGAACGGGTGTTGCGGACCCCTCAGCCGGAACAAACGGTGGATTTGATCCGTAGTTGCCTGAGACAATCGGGAGACCGTTGGCCGCCCGGCAAATCTTCAACTTAAAACCCTCTTCTTCGACCGCGAACTCGGTGAGTTCCGAGCGCTTCATCAGGTCGATGATCTGTTTGATTTGTTTGAGGTCCAAAGGATGCCTTGGTTGCGGTTGAAGAGTTGCGAAGCCAGTTAGTCCCAAAAAAGAGCTGGGCGTTCAAAAGTAGGTAAAAGATCGCTGCAAGGTTGGATTTGGGGTTTTCGACAAAAACGCTTAAAAAAGCCCGAATTCCGCCAAAAAATCGTAAAAATGGAGGTTAAAATCGATTTTTTCACCGCCCTGCCGAGGTTAGAAGGGGTTGTGTCGCTTTCAGCTTTTTCGAGCGATTCCTAAACTTTGGGGGCGTTTTTTAAACGTTTAACCGAATTTCGGCTCTAAATGTGAACGTCTCTGCTCACTCATCCCATGTCGCACAGCGAAACTGCAGCTCACCTTCAGCTCAAAACCCTGGCTTTTGCATGGGCGGAGGCCGCCGGGTTTTCCGTTATCGCGACAGAAGTTTCGGTTCCAAAATCGCGATTTCGGGCCGATTTGGTGGCTCTGGAGCCAAAAATTGGGGGTAAAACTGCGATTTTTGAGTGTAAACAGGCCCGTTCCGACTTGCTGAAAGATTCCCACGATTCTGCCTCCACTCGAACGGAGTTGAACGTTTTGGCGGCTCGCCTTCGCGATTTAGAGCGTCTGATCGGCGAACATCGTCCGGATCTCAGAAAAGGGGACAGCCTGTTTCCGGAGTTCGAGTCGGTCGACCTGTCAGCCACCCGGCACGCCGGTTACCGGCGGGTCCTATCTGACCTTGCGACCCGTCAGTCACGTTTGATTCGCGGGACGAAGTTTTCCCAGCTCTTCCGCTGGCGGTCAGCGGATCTGTTTTATCTGGTCTCCGAGCCGGGAATCTTTGCTCCCTCAGAGATTCCGGCGGGATGGGGTCTCTTGGTCCGAGAGGGGGACAGGCTGTTGCTGGAGCGTCGGCCGGCGGAGGTCGACTCGGGCAATGATGCGCGCGAACGCCTGTTTCGGGCCGTTGCGGTCGCTGGCACTCGGGCCACCGGGAGAATTCTCGGGGTAGGCCGCGAAATCCCCGGCTCCCCCTGATTTCCTCGTCGCCGTGGCTTGAGGCCCAGTGTTCCGACTACTTTCCGCCGGCTTCCAGCCAGATATATTTGTAAGGGTGGTTATCCAGCAGCGTTGGGTAATAGCCTTTCACTCTCGGGCTCAGGGCTTTGACGCTGGTGTAGTAGTAGATGGGAAGAACTGGCAGTTCCTCCACGAGCAGGGCCTCCATCTTTTGATAGATGTCGTAACGGGACTTCTGATCGGGTGCACGCAGGGCTTGCTCAAGCAGAGTGTCGTACTGGGCATTGGCGAAACCGGTGTCATTGTTGAGGTTTTTTGACGCCCAAATCTCCAGAAACACGTGCGGGTCGACGTAGTCGGCGATCCAGCCGCCTCGCTGGAGGTCGTAATTCAACGCGTCCGTCGAATCCAGGTAGACCTTCCACTCTTCGTTGCGGAGGGTGATGTCGATCCCGAGCGTGCGACGCCACATCTGTTGGATGGCTTCCGCGATCAGCCGGTGGTTCTGGCTGGTGTTGTAGAGGAGCTCGAGCTTCGGGAAACCGCGGCCCTCCGGGAAGCCGGCCTCGGCGAGCAGCTTTTTCGCCTCCTCCACGGTGCCCGAAAGCTTCGCAAGCGGGGTGTAGCCTGCGGTGTCAGGGTGGGTGACGGCGTAGGCCGGGCGCTGGCCGCCGCGGACGACGTTTTTCACCAGCGCCTCGCGGTCGACGGCGAGAGCGAGCGCGCGCCGTACCCGGCGGTCATTCAGCGGGGGACGCTTGTGGTTGAAGCGGTAAAAGTAGATCCCCAGGTACGGATCCGTGCGCAAAGCCTCGGGATTCTCGCGGCGGTAAACGTCGATTTTCGCCACCGGCAACTCGTGGGTCATGTCGATCTGGCCGGTGCGGAACATCCTCTCCTCGGTGTCCTGGTTCTCCACCGGCAGGAAGTGGATCTCATCCAGCTTAACGCGGGCTCGGTCCCAATAATGCGGGTTGCGCACCACTGAGATCAGCTGCTGCTGGCGCCATTCCTTCAGCATGAACGGCCCGCTCGCGACTAGGTTGCCCGGGCGCGTCCACGCCGTGCCCTTCTTGGCGATGCCGCCGAACTTCTCGATCACGTGCACCGGCACCGGATACCACGAGTAGTGGCTGGCGATCAGCTTCAGCAGGAACGGGGTGGGGGTGTTGACCGTGACCTCCAGCGTGCGGGCGTCGCGGGCCTTGAAGCCCACCTGCGCGAAATCCGTGACCTTGCCCTCGTTGTAGTCCTTCGCGCCGCGCACGTAGTGCAGCAGGTACGCGTACTCGGCGGCCAGCGCCGGGGTGAGGATGCGCTGGTAGGAGCGGAGAAACGTGTTCGCGTCGATCGGCGTGCCGTCGGACCACTTGGCGTCGGCGCGCAGGTGGAAAGTGTAAACCAGCCCGTCGGCCGACACCTCCCAGCGCTCGGCGATGCCGGGCTCGGGGCTGAGATCGCGCGGGTTCTCCGCCAGCAGGCCCTCGAAGATCGCCATGATCAGCTTGTGCTCCGGAACGCCGGTGACGACCTGCGGGTCCAGATCCTGCGGCTCGGTACCGTTACCGACGCGCCAGATCATCGGCGCGTTCGCCGACGTGGTCGTCGACGCCGGTTCCTTCCCCTTCTGGGGCGTGGCTCCGGGGGCCGGCTCCTTCCGGCCGCAACCGGCGGCGAGCAGGGCGACGATGAGCGGAAACGCGAGCCGGACGGGGTAAAACATGGGAGGAGCGAAGCGGATGTGGTCCCCGGCGCAAGCAGGTCGGCGCCTGCCGGGTTGACGCTGCAAACTTCCGCGGCCCAAGTTCGACCTTTCACCGAAACAATTATCCACCATGTCCAACTTGAACTCCCTCCGTGAAACTCTCGCCCGCAAGCAGGCCGAGGTCGCCAACCTCGAGCAGGAACTTCGCGCGGCACAGGCCGCCCAATTCACCGGTCTTCCCGCCCAACTCGGGCTGGATTCGATCGATGCCGTGATCAAGGCCCTCGCACCTCACGCCTCGCCGCGCTTGAAGGGTGCTCTCGCCAAAGCTTTCGGCGGCAAACTGCCGACCCCCGCGGTTGTTGAGGCGCCGGTCGAGTCTGAGCCCGCTCCTGCCGCCAAGGGGGAGCGTCGCAAGCGCACCACCGTCACTCCGGAGCTGAAGGATGCGATCGTTCAGGCCCTTCAGGCCGGTAAGACCGCCTCTGCCGTCGCCGAGGAGTGCGGCGTTTCGCCCGCGACCGTGAACAACATCAAGCGTGCCGCGGGTCTGACCAAGAAGCGCGAGGAGGCCTGATCCGGCCCCCGGGGTGTGTTTCAGCGCCGCCCCTTCAGCATTTGCTCCCGGCGGTCCCGAAACGGGCTGCCGGGTTTCCACTCCGGCCAGAAGTCCGCGGCGGCTACTTGCCGTCCTAGCTTGGTGAGCAACGCGGCGTCCTGCGCGGCGCCGCCGAAGGTCCAGTCGGGTTTCACGTCGTCGCTCGGCTGGTGGTAGTGGCGCGCGATGTACTCGTTCACCTTGCGCTCCGCGAAGTCCGGCGGCTGGCCGATGAAGTCGCGGCCCGCCTTGGCGTAGAACCCGGGCACGCCGACTTTCGCGAACTCGAAGTGGTCGCTGCGGAAATACGTGCCGCGCTCCGGATTGCTCTCCGCGCGCACCACGCGGTCCTGCGCGCGGGCGAGCTCCGTCGCGATCTCGTCCATCGTCGTCGAGCCCAGCCCCACGATCTCGATGTCCCGCGTCGGTCCGAACTGGTTCGCGCCGTCCATGTTGATCACGGCGAGCGTCCGCTCGAGCGGGTACAGCGGCTGCCGCGCGTAGTGGCGGGCGCCAAGCAGACCTTTTTCCTCGGCCGTGACGGAAAGAAACAGCACGTTGCGCCGCGGGGCGGGCCCGGTGCTGAACGTGCGCGCGATTTCGAGCAGCATCGCGACGCCCGCCGCGTTGTCCGCCGCGCCGTTGAAGATGCGGTCGCCCGTGAGGCGCTCATCCATGCCGAGATGGTCCCAGTGCGCGTTGTAGATCACGTGCTCCCCCTTGACCGCGGGGTCGGAACCGGGGAGCAGCGCGACAACGTTGCGCGAGTCCACGTTCCGCAGGGTGTTTTCCACGGTGAAATCCGCGGTGGCCCCGAGCGGGACCGGACGGAAATCCCGCCGTGCCGCCGATCGCTTCAATTCCGCAAAGTCACGCCCGCTCGCCTTGATCAGCCGCTGCGCGGTGTCGAGGGTCAGCCAGCCGGAGAGTGCGACATGGCCCGCGTTGTTGTCGGGCGCCCGCAGCTCGAAGTTCTCCCGGCCCCAGCTCGAGACGACCACGCCGAACGGGTAGGCGGCCGGTCCGGTCTCGTGGATGATCAGGCACGCCGCCGCGCCGAGTTTGGCCGCGACCTCGTACTTGTAGGTCCAGCGTCCGTAGTAGGTCATCGCCTTACCGCCGAACACCGCGGGATCTAGTTCGCCGCGGTCGTTGGTGACCGGCGGGTCGTTGATCAGCATGACCAGCGTCTTCCCGCGCAGGTCCTCACCCTTGTAGTCGTCCCAGTCGAACTCGGGCGCGACCACGCCGTAGCCGACGAAAACCACGTCTGACGCCTTGCCCTCAACTTTCGTCGTGATGCGCGTCGAGAGCCCCACGAAGTCGTTGACCGACGTGAGGGGCATCTCGGTGGTGCCGATGCGGAAGCCGAGCGTTGCGCGCGAGGTGATGCCCGCGAGTGGCACTTTCTGCACGTAGGTGCCGTCGGGGTTGCCGGGTTTGAGCCCGAGTTTGCGGAACTCGCTCTCCAGATACGCGACGGTGCGGTCCTCGCCGCGTGAGCCGGGCGCGCGTCCCTCAAACTCATCGGCGGAGATCGCCTTCGTCCATGCCAGGATCCGCGCGGCGGATTCGGCCGGTTCGTCGGCGGCACGCAGGACGGCGGCGAGGGCAAGCAGGAGGGCTGGGGCGAGGAGTTTCATCGGGAAAGGCTTAAGGGGTGACGAGTGAAACGCCCCGATAGATGCGGGCCCAGAGTCCGTCCTCGGTCCAGCCGCGCACGCCCGGCGACATGAGCCAGACCTTGGTGTTGTAATAGAGCGGAGTGACCGGCGCCCCGGCCTTCAGCGCCGCCTCGGCCGCGTCCCAGCGGCCTTCCGCCACCGCGCGGTCGAAGCCGGGGTCCGACCAGCCGGGGTAATTCAGCGCCGCGCCCGTGACCAGATCGCACAGTATCGCGGCGGGGTCCGCCGCGTCGGGAATCGCGGTGGCGAACGCGATGTCAAAGCCGCCGGCGCGCAGGGCGTCGAGGTGCACCTTGGCCTCGCGCAGCGCGATCACCACGTCCACGCCCAGATGCTCGCGCCACATCTGCTGCAGTGCCTCCAGCACCGGCGCGTTGGTCCAGCCGGAGAGCTCCAAGCGCGGGAAGCCACGGCCGCCCGCAAACCCCGCCTCGGCCAGAAGGCGGCGCGCCTCCGCGGGATCGAAGGTCGCCGGCTTGATTGCGCGCTCGCCGGTTGGGGCGAGTTGCGGAGGCAAAAAGGTGTCCGCGGGTACGTGCGATCCCAGCAGCACGCGTTCGGTGAGGCGCTGGCGGTCGATGGCCAGACTCAGAGCGCGGCGGGCACCGGCGGTGAGGGCGGGGCGCCGCAGGTTGAAGACCAGGTGGCGCGTCTCGATCATCGCGGTGCGGTGCAGTTCCGCCGGGCGTTCCCGGGTGTAGACCGGTACCTTGGAGGCGGGAATCGCCATCGTGACATCGATCTGGCCGGCACGGTAGGCGCGCTCCTCCGAGTCGCTGCTGTCGAAGCGCACAAACCGGATGCCGTCTAGCGCCACGGTGGTGGCGCCATGCCAGTGCGGATTGCGATGGACGGCGATGTGCTGGTCGGGCCGCCATTCCGCGAGGACAAAGGGGCCGTTGCCGACAAAGTTCCCCGGTTCCGTCCAGCGGCGCCCGTGCCGCGTCGCGAGGTCGGCCCGCACGGGCAGCCAAGGGCCGCTGGCGACCACGTGGGAAAAGCGCGGGTTGGGTGACTCGAGCGTGACGACCAGCGTGCGCGGGTCGGCCGCGCGGAAGCCGACCGCGTTGAAGTCGCGCTCCGCCCCGCAAGCGAACGCCCGCGCGTTGCGCACCCCGAAGAAGATCGTCGCCTTGGGTGAGGACGTCTCAGGGTTCAGGAGACGGCGGTACGCCGCGGTGAAATCGCCCGCGGTCACCGGCTGGCCGTCGGACCAGCGGGCTTCTTTCCGCAGCCGGAAGGTGTAGACCAATCCGTCCGTTGAAACTTCGAACCATTCCGCCACGCCGGGCTGCGGCGCGGAACCGTTGGGTCCGGGCACGAGCAGGCCCTCGAGGAGGGCGCGGAGGATTCCGTATTCGTCGGGCAGTGTGGTGGTCGCGGGGTCGAGTGAGACGGGCTCGTTGCGCTGGCTGACCCGCAAAACGCGTGCTGTCGTCGACGGCGTGGCTGCCGCCGGGGTGGAAGGTTCGCGTCCGCAGCCGGCGACGAACACGGCGATCGCCGCGACCAGGCCGGCCCGGAGCCGCCCGTTATTTCTCCAGCCACACATGTTTGTACGGGTGGTGGTCGAGCAGGTTGGCGTGCCAGCCCTTCACCGACGGCTGGATGAGGAAAACGTGGGTGTGGTAGTAGAGCGGCATCAGCGGTGCCTCGCTGAGCAAAATGGCCTCGGCCTTCTGGAAGAGCGCGAAACGCGCGGCGGGGTCGGCCGTGCGGGCCGCGGCGTCGAGCAGCGCATCGTAGTCCGCGTTGTTCCAACCGGTGTAGTTGTTGCCGCTGTCGCCACGGAAAATGTCGAGGAACGTCGCCGGATCGAGGTAGTCCCCGATCCAATCCGAGCGCAGGATCTGGAAATCGCCGGCGCGGCGCGCAGCGAAGACCACCTTCATCTCCTGGTTCACCAGCCGCACTTCGACGCCGAGCTCGCGGCGCCACATTTCCTGCAGCGCCTCCGCGACGGCACGGTGGTTCTCCGAGGTGTTGTAGAGAAGGTCCAGCGGCGGCAGACCGCGGCCGCCGGGGAAGCCCGCCTCCGCGAGCAGCCGGCGCGCCGCGTCGAGATCCTGCGAAAGCACGGCGGTTGCCGTGTATCCGGCGGTGCCCGGCGGCGTCAGGCTGGTGGCGGGGACCTGGCCGCCGCGGGTGACCTGGCCCGTGATCAGGCGCCGGTCGGGCGCGAGCGCGAGAGCGCGGCGCACGCGGACGTCGTTGAGCGGCGGCCGGCGCGTGTTGAAGCGGTAGAAGTAAGTCCCGAGGTAGGGATCGCGGCGCAGCCGTTGCGGCGCGGTCCGGAGGTAGGAGTCGATTTTGCCGACCGGGGCGAACTCCGTGAGGTGCAATTGACCGGACCGGAACGCGCGCTCCTCGGCGTCCACGCTGTCGATCGGGTAGAAGTGGATCTCGTTCAGGCGCACGGTCGCGGCGTCCCAGTAACCCGGGTTCCTCGCGACGACGATCACCTGGTGCGGCCGCCATTCGCGGAGCAGGAAGGAGCCGTTGCCGACGAATTTATCCGGTCGCGTCCAGGGGTTGCCGCGGCGGTCGACCGCGCCGTGCCGGGCGATCACCGCGAGCGGAACGGGATACCACGGCGGGTTGGTGAGGAGTGAAAGGAAGTAGGGCGCCGGGTTCCGGAGCGTGAGCCGCAGCGTGCGGGGATTGAGGGCAACGGCCCCGACTGTGCCGAAATCCGTCGAACGCCCCTTGTGGTAATCCTCCGCGCCGCGCAGCACGTAGAGCATGTTGGCGTACTCCGCGGAAAGCGCGGGCGTGAGGATGCGGCGGAACGAGGCCACGAAGTCGTCCGCCGTCACGGGCTGACCGTCGGACCAGCGGGCGTTGGCGCGGAGCTGAAAGGTGTACTCGCGGCCGTCCGGCGAGATCTCCCAGCGCTCGGCGACGCCCGGAACCGGCCGCAAGTCCTCCGGGTGCTCGGTGACGAGCCCCTCGAACAGCGCGCGGAGGATGTTGCCCTCCGCGATCCCTGTCACGAGGTGCGGATCGAGCTCCGTCACTTCGTTGCCGACGCCTCGGTGCAGGATTTGGGCGCGGTTACCCTGCTCGACCGCGGTCTCGCGGCGGCCGCAGCCGGTCGCGAGCAGCGCGAGCGGGAGGATGGCGAGGAGCCGGAGGGCAGTCCGGCGCCGGAGGTCCGCGGCCGCGCTCATGCGCGGCGGATGAGGGCGACCGCGTGGGCGGCGATCGCGGCGCCGCGTCCGAGCTCGCCCACGCCCTCGTTGGTGGTGGCCTTCAGGCCGATCCGGTCGGCGGGGAGGCCCGTGGAGCGGGCGAGCGCCGCCTTCATCTCGGCGAGGCGCGACGAGATACGCGGCTTCTCGGCGATGATGCTCACGTCGAGGTTGGACGGCTCGAGTCCCCGTTGCCGCAGTTCGGCGCAGACCCGCGCCAGCAGCACCTGCGAGTCGATGTTGCGATAAGCGGGATCGGTGTTGGGGAAGAAGTGGCCGATGTCGGGCAGGCCCGCGGCGCCCAGCAACGCGTCGCATACGGCGTGGGTGGCGCAGTCAGCGTCGCTGTGCCCCTCAAGCCCGTAGTCGGTGTCGAACTTCACCCCGCCGAGCACGAGCGGGCGTCCCGCGACGAGGCGGTGGATGTCGTAGCCGTGGCCGATGCGAAAATCCATGGTGGGGCTGCCCGCGGCGGACGCTTCAGGAATTCTTGTCCCGCGCCAGCAGGAACTCAAGGTACGGCAAATCGGCGGGCGTCGTGAGCTTCGGGTTGGGACGGTTGTTCTCGAGGAGCGCGATGGCGTGCCCGAGTTCCTCGACCGCCTGGGCGTCGTCGGTGATCCGGCGGCCGCGTTCCGCCACGCGAGCGTAGGCGCGGGTGATGAGGTCGCGGGAGAAAACCTGCGGCGTCTCCATCGCCCAGAGCCGTGAGCGGTCGAGGGTGCGCAGCCGGCTGCCTCCTCCGGTGGTGGTACGATGCTCCTTCACCGTGTCCACGACCCGGTGGGCCAGCACCACGGCCTGCTCGCGGCGTACGATCCGGTGCAGTGCCGCCAATTGCTCGGGCTGAATGAGCGGCCGCGCGCAATCGTGGATGAACACAAACCCGATGTCGTCGGGCAGCGCCCGCAGCGCGTTGAGCACGGAGTCCTGCCTCTCCCGTCCTCCGCGCACGAGCAGCGACGGCGTCGGCGCGAGGGCGGAAAGCTCCAGCATCTGGCGCTGGTCGCGGTACACGACGACGTACAGATCGGCCACGCCGCTTCGCATGAAAGCGGCCGCCGACCACGAAAATATCGGCAGGCCACCGAGGCGTACGAGCACCTTGTCCTCCACCGCCCCGCTCATGCGCGCGCCGCTGCCGGCGGCGAGAAGGATGGCGGCGGTGCGGGCCATGCGCGGAGTGGGTCAGTTCACCGCGGCCAGTTCGGCCAGGATCGCCCGGGCTGCGACGGCGGGATCCGGCGCGCGGAAAATGGGACGGCCCACCACGATGTAACGTGCTCCGGCGCGTGCGGCCTCGCCCGGGGTCATGATGCGCGTCTGGTCGTCCGCCTTGGCGTCGCGGGGGCGAATGCCGGGCGTGACGAGGGCCATGCCGGGCGGCAGCACGGCGCGCAGGGGCCCGAGTTCCAGCGGCGAGCACACCAGGCCGCGGAGTCCGGAGTCGGCCGCGAGCTGCCCGAGCCGCACGACCTGTTCCTCGGGAGAAACGGTGACGCCCGTTTCCGCGAGGCCGGCGGCGCTCATCGAGGTGAGCACGGTGACGCCGAGCAAAAGCAGGTGCGGGGCGTGGGCCTGTTGCGCCTTCACGGCCCACTGCATCATCTCGCGTCCACCGCAGGTGTGCAGCGTGAGCATACCGACGGGGAGTTTGGAGGCCGACTCGACCGACTTGGCGACGGTGTTGGGGATGTCGTGCAGCTTGAGGTCCAGGAAGACCTTGAAACCCATCCCGGCGATCTCGCGCACGGCATCCGGCCCGCAGGCGGTGTACATCTCGAGGCCGACCTTCACCCACGTCACCGTGCCCTGAAGCTGGCGCAGGACGGGGGTGACTTCGCGGGGCGACTGGGCGTCGAGGACGAGGATCAGTTCGCAGGCCATGTCGGACCAATAAGCCTCAGGATGCGGCGCGAATGAAGACAAAAGTCCGGCGTCGCGCGACGTGTCCCCGCGGGCCGCGAAATCCGACGCGGGCCTCGGAACTGGCTTCCGCCGTCGGATTCTGTTTCCTGGCTTCCGCCGTGGAACTGTTCGCGATCCCCGCTCCCGCCAAGCTCAACCTATTCCTCGCCGTGACCGGACGGCGGTCGGACGGGTTTCACGATCTCGTTTCGCTGGTGGTGACGCTGGACTTCGGAGACACCCTGCGGGTTGAGCCGGCGGAACGGATGGAGCTTTGCTGCGATGATCCCGCGGTGCCCGCTGACGCCAGCAACCTCGTGCTTAAAGCGGCCCACGCGTTCACGCAGGCTACCGGCTGGAAGGGCGGGGCGAGATTCACGCTGGAAAAGCGGGTGCCCGCCGGGGCGGGACTCGGCGGCGGCAGCAGTGACGCCGCCGCGACCCTGCTGGCGCTGAACCGGATGGCGGGCGCCGGTTTCACGCTGAACGCATCGCGGCTCGCGGAAGTCGCGGCGACGGTAGGCTCAGATTGCCCGCTCTTCCTCGCCGGCGGGCCTTCGGTGATGCGCGGGCGAGGGGAACGACTGGAGTCGCTTCCACCCAGGGCGGTCGCACGGTTCGCGGGGCGGCGCGTGCTCGTGTTCAAACCCGGATTCGGCATCGCGACACCGTGGGCGTACGGCCGGCTGGCGGCCGGTGCGCCGGCCTCCTACCTGCCCGCCGCCGAAGCGGAGGCGCGCCTGCGGGCGTGGATGCAAGACGACCACGCGCCCGCCGAGCGGCTGTTGTTCAACAGCATGGAGCCCCCGGCGTTCCGGAAATTCCCGGCGCTGCCGCTTCTGCTGGAGGAATTGCGCGTGGAGTTCGGATTCGCGGCGGGCATGAGCGGAAGCGGCAGCGCGTGTTTCGCCCTGCTGCCGGAGGGCGCGGATTCCGCGCCGGCCATGGCTAGGGTGCGGCGTGCGTGGGGTGCGTCAGCTTTCCTGCGTGAGGCGCGGATCTCGGCGCCGAGGGAAAATCAGAATCGGCATTGACCGGTTTTGCGACCGGCGGGTTATTATCACGGCGCGGCGTCAACCCCTCGCCGCGCTAAGACCCGTGCCCGACTCCGCCTCCAGGAACGAGTTCACCGTGCAAGGCATCGCCGCCTCGCAGGGGATCGCGTACGGGCAGATCTTCCTGTATCTCCAGAACGAGGTTCAGGTGCCGGATTATCAGGTCGAGGTGGAGAAGCGCATCGACGAGGTGGCGCGTTTCGACCGGGCGCTCGTGCTCACGCGCCAGCAGGTCGCGCGCACCAAGAGCGAGGTGGAGCGCAACATCGGCCCCGAGGAGGCCGCGATTTTCGACGCGCACCTGATGGTGCTCGAGGACGAGGCCCTGATCGGTGAGACCATCCGCGAGTTCGAGGCGACCGGGCGCAACATAGAGACGTGCTTTCACCGCGTCTCCACGCGCTACGTCCAGGCGTTCTCCGAGATCGACGACGAGTACCTCCGTGAGCGCGCGGGCGACCTGCGCGACGTCACCCAGCGCGTGCTCCGGAACCTGCTCGGGCAGGCGGAAAGCTCGCTCAACAAGCTCGCCGAACAGCGGATCGTCCTCGCCGCCGACATCACCCCTTCCGAGTCGGCGTCGCTCGACCGCTCTTCCGCGCTCGCGCTCGTCACCGACTCCGGCAGCAAGACCAGCCACGCGGTCATCGTCGCGCGTTCGATGAAGGTGCCGGCCGTGGTCGGCGTGCGCGACCTGACCCGCCGGGTGCGCGACGGCGCTTGGGCGATCATCGACGGCTACGACGGGGTCGTCATCGTCAACCCGTCCGAGAGCACGCTCTTCCGCTACGGCAAGATCCAGGAGCGCAAGAAGTCCTTCGAGGCGCGGCTGCTCGACGCCGTGCGGCTGCCGGCGGTCACGCTCGACGGAGTGGGAGTGTCGCTCCTGGCCAACATCGAGAAGGCCGACGAGGTCGGCAAGGTGCGCGAGGCCTACGCGGACGGCGTCGGCCTTTACCGCACCGAGTTCCTGTTCCTCAACCTCGGCCGCGCGCCGACGGAAGAGGAGCAGTTCGAGGATTACCGTCGCGTCGTCGAGGCGCTCGCGCCGGGTCCCGTGGTGATCCGCACGCTGGACCTCGGCGGCGACAAGCCGATCGCCGGCAACGCGTCCCTGTTTCCGCACGAGAGCAACCCTTTCATGGGTTTCCGCGCGATCCGCTGGTGCCTCGAGAACCGCGAGGTCTTCAAGGACCAGCTCCGCGCGATCCTGCGCGCGAGCGCCTTCGGCAAGGTGCGGATGATGTACCCCATGATCAGCGGGGCCGATGAGATGAGCCGTGCCAACGCTATCCTGGAGGAGTGCCGCTCGGAGCTGCGCTCGCGCGGTATCCCGTTCGACGCCGCCCTTGAGGTCGGCGCGATGATCGAGATTCCGAGCGCGGCCTACACTACCGACCTCATCGCGCGGCAGTCGGCCTTCTTCAGCATCGGGACCAACGACCTGATCCAGTACACGCTCGCCATCGATCGCGGCAACGACCGCATCGCCCACCTCTACGAGCCGACGCATCCGGCCGTGCTGCGCACCCTCCGCCACATCGTGACCGAGGCCCACCGGAACAACGTGCCGGTCGGAGTCTGCGGCGAGATGGCGGGTGACCCGGTGTTCGCGCCTCTCCTGCTCGGGCTCGGCGTCGACAGCCTGAGCATGACGCCGGCGTGGCTGCCTTCCGTGAAGTATCTGGTGCGTTCCATGTCGATGGCCGACGCTCGCGCCCTTGCCGAAGAGGCGATGGGGCTTTCATCGCCGTCGGAGATCTATGCGCGCTGCGACGCGTTTTACCGTGCCCGCGTCCGGCTGGACTGAAAGGGCGCGCCGGCGAATTTGCGAAACGCCGTGAAGCCGCTACCCGGTTCCCGCAGCATGAAAGCCGCCGCTCGTCCACTCCGCCGCTTGCCGGCCGTGATCGGGATCGCCGCCGCCGTTCTGTTCGCCGCGGGTTGCAATAATATCTTCGCGCCCAAGCACCGCGTGCTGGTGGACGCGATCGCGGCGCCCGGGGTGGAGCAGAAGTTTTCCGGGGTCTCGTACCGCCTGATCGCTCGCAAGTCGGCGGTGGCTAACGCACAGGATCAGGTCTCCGTGATCAAGGCCTGCGTCGACGCCGCCCTCGGGGGGCGCGGCATGTTCGAGGCGCCCGCCAACGGCGCGCCCGACCTTTTCATTGAGGTCGCGTTCGGGGTGGACACCACCCCGCGTGTGGAGGCCGCATCGCGGGAGACGTTCCTGCAGCTTTCCGCCCGAACCAACCCCGGTCGCTCCCTGGATAAAAGCAGCGGACCCGAGATCTGGGACGTGCGGGTGGCCGTCCGGGGCGTGACGGGGCGGCTCGAGTCGGCAATGCCGCTGCTCGCCACGGTCGCCTCGGAGCACATCGGCACCGACACGAAGTTGGAGACCAAGATTGAGATTCCGCAGAGCTCGCCCGCGGTGAAGGCGGTGCGGGAAGGGGCGATCAGCACGCTCGAGGGGAAGAGTGGCGCCAGCCCCGGCGCGGCGGGTGCGGCGGTCAAGGGCGTGAAGACGCGTTGAGGCGCGACCGCCGGTTCAAGCGCCGAGTCCGGCGCGAAGGGCACCTGCGGAATCCAGCCAAGAAGGGAGCGGGCGGGCGTGGGCCGACCGCACCAGTTCCGCGTGAAATCCGTCCTCGAGGAGAATCCGGCGCAGGACGTTTTCCCATGCCTCGGTGTCGTCTTGTGGCACCGCCACGCAGCCGCCGCCATCCGCGTTTTCCCGCAACACCGGGAGGTCGCTGCAGACGCACGGGACACCGCGCCACAGCGATTCGAGCAACGGTAGCCCGCACCCCTCGGCGCGGGTTGGGAAAACCGTGGCGCGCGCGGAGCTGAGCAGCTGGGCAAGCTTCTCGTCCGAAACGCCTTCGTGGTGGTGAACGCGACCGGGGAACTCGCGTTCCACCTCCCGTACCCGTCGTAAAACGGGTTCCCCGAAATGCGGATTCACGCGGCCCACCAGGTGCAGTTCGAAGTGCAGCCCGCTCCGCCAGAGGTGTGAACAAACATCCACGATGAAGGTCTGGTTCTTGCGCGGCTCCAGGATTCCCGTGCACACAAGCGTCGGCGATGTGGAGCGGGGAGACCTGGCGCGCGGCGCGCCGTCGAAGTCCGCGCCGAGCGCGAGGACATCGATGGGCGGCGTTTGCTCCAGCCCCAGCCACCGCCAGTAACCCGTGAGTTCGTCGCGGCTCGCGCGCGACACAGCCCAGATCCGGTCGAAGCTCGCGAGCAGTTTCAGGTAGCCGGGATGCCGGGCGACGCTCTTCGGCCAGGTGGTGTGCGGGAAGCGTAGCGGGATCGCGTCGTGAAAAATGGCCGCGGCGCGGCAGCTCTTCCGGGCGATGAACTCTGACAACCCCGGACGTTCGTCCTCGGAGAATAGTTCTGCGGTGAGGAGCCAGTCGTTCCTTCCCGGGACACCGTCGTTATCGGCTAAGAAGCGTCTTTTGGCGGCTTCCCAGCGCGCCGGCCTCGCCGCCTCCCCCAAAGCGGCGGCCAGCCGGGTCGTCACGCGCGTGAGGCCGGACCGGTGGCGCGCGTCGGACGACTTGGTGGTGTCCAGAAAGATCATGAAGCTGGAACCGCCGTAACCGGCTCCTGCGAACGGGACCGCGGGGCGTGCTCGCGGAACTTCCCCAGGAGCCGCGCCGCGTTGCGATGGGCGTCGAAGTTCTCCTCCACCCAGTGACGGGCCGCGCCGCGGAGTTTTTCGGCGAAGGCGTCATCGACGGAGAGCCGGCGGATCGCCGAAACCCAGTCGGCGGTGTTCTCGACGGGTATGACGAGGCCCGTGACGCCTTGCGTGATCGCCTCGGTAGTCGCGGCCGCGGGGGAAGTGACCACCAGAACGCCGGCGGACATCGCCTCGGGAATGACATTGGGCAGACCGTCGCGGTCGCCGCTCGGGGCGATCACCCCCGTGTGCAATAGAACGTCGGCCCAACCCAATTGGGTCCAGACTTCGTGCTGGGGCAGGTGTCCGGTGAACGTGACGTCGGCCGCGATGCCAAGGCGGCCGGCGAGGTTCTCGAGTTCGGCGCGGAGCGGGCCGTCACCGATGATCCGGGCGGCGAAGGGAACGCCCGCGGCGCGCAGGGCGGCATGGATGCGTAACTGGTGGTCGAGGCCCTTTTTCTCGACGAGCCGAGCAACGCTCACGAGGTGTACGGGCTGCCTGCCGGGTCGCAGGGGTTTCAAAACGGGCAGCCGGTCCAGGCCGCGGCGGATGCAAACGATTTTTGCCGCCTCCAGGCCGCGCTCGATGAGGGCGCGGCGCGCCATCTCCGTGGAAGTGTGCGTGAAGGCGGCATGCTCCAGCTTGTCGCGCAGCCACCAGTCGCCGCCGTGCTCGAAGATGTCGTAGGCGTGCGCGGCGGCGCTGAAGCTGTGACCGTCGATGCGCCAGAGCAGCCACGCGGCGGTGGCGGGACCGCCGCCCCAGGCCGCGTGGATGTGGTCGGGCGGATTGCGGCGGAACTCCCGCGCCACCACGCAGGCGAAGCCGGCGCCGAGCATGTTTTCCCAGAAATTAAGCCACGAAGGCGCGCGGCGCGTGAACAGCCCGTGGAGGAGCTGGCGCAGGACCGCGGGCCGGCGCGACGCCTCGTAGGGAATGAGCCAGAAAAGCGTCAGGAGCCGCCACTTGTTGAAGCGCTGCACGGGCAGCCCGCGGAACGACGCGGATCCCCCCCAGAGCGAATAGATCCGCATCCGTACCCCGAGGCCCTTCATGGCCACGATTTCCCGCTGGAGAAAGGTCTCCGTGGACTTCGGAAACGTCGTGAAGAAGTAGGCGATGACGGGCGATTCGGCGGACAAGATGCGGATTCGCTAGCAGTCCGGAACCGTGGGCGACAGCGCTTTTTTGGAGCCTCCCCGCCCGCCGCGGCTCAAGCCCCAGGCGCGGCCGGAGGGAACGGACGGCGTCGCAGTTTCGCGGACGCCACCGAGTTGGCCAGCGCGACCAACTCGTCGATGACGACCGTCGGATCCTCTTCGTAACGCAGGCGGAGGAAGTGCTCGCGAACGCGCGCGTAGGCGGAGGGTTCGGCCATCCAGGTATCGATGATTCGGGCGAAGTCGGCCGCGTCCTCGATCTTCTCGCAGGCGGCGCCGTTGCGGAAGAATTTCCACGTGAGCCGTTCCTGCGGCATGATGCCGCCGAAGGCGTTGAAGATGATCGGGCAGCTGAAGTGCAGGGCCTTGGCGCACGTGGTCGTGCCGCCGCGCGTCACGATGGCGTCGCTCGCCTGCATGAGCAGATGGACATCCTCCGAGTAGCCCTGGATGTGGCAGGTGAACTCGGGATGTTCCGACCGCCAGCGGATAAGCTGGTTGTAGGCGTCGCGGTTGCGTCCGCAGATCACGATCGCCTGGACGCGGTCGGCGTGGCGGACGAGGGCGGGGAGGAGTTCCGCGTGGTTGTTGGCCCCGTTGGCCCCGGTGGCCAGAAAGACAGTGAAACGGTCCGATTCGAGCCCGAGCACATCTCGGCGGTAGGCGCCACGCCCCGCGGAGCCGAGATCCTCGAGGTGGGAGCGCGGGCGCATGAGGTGGCCGCGAACCCGGGCGCGTTCCGGCGGGATGCCGCATTTCACCGCGTAGTCCCGAGCCGTCGGAGTGCGCGAAATGTAGAGGTCGGCGGTCGGCTCGATCCAATTGCGCGAGTAGCCCCAGCCGCCGGAAAACTCCCCGCAGTAGGTGGCGCAGCGTACGGCCCCGTCGCCGAGGAGGCGGCGGGATTCCTGGAAGTAACCGCGGTTGAGGCAGTCGTGGACGCTGAAGACCAGATGCGGGCGGTACTCGCGGATCACGCGCCCGTAGTACGACCCGCCGATGCTGACCGAACGGTGGTTGAGGTAGCTGAGGATCTCGACGGTCGCGTAGAACAGCGTGTGCACCCACGGGGCGCGGCGCTGGATGAAATTGTAGAGGCTCACCCCGCTGCGGTGAACGAGGGAGGACTTCTCCAGCATCTGCTCGATGCGGACGTCGACGTCGTGGCCGTAGAGCTGGAAGCACCACTCCGCGAAGGCTTCGGCGCGGGCGTCGTGGCCGCCGCCGGTGCTGGAAGTAAGGACAAGGATTCGGACCTTCGCCATGGGGTGCTCAGTCCAATCCGAAATAACGCGCCTGGATCCGGCGATTGAGCGCCAGCGGCCCGAGCCGGGCGAGGAGCGGACCGGCGACCGCCTGGAAAAACCGGCCGGTGCGCACGGTGGCGGAGCGGTTGCGCAGCAAGGCGCGGCGCAGCGAGCCCGCGGCGTGGTCCGGGTGGGGTCCCGAACGCATCATCGCCTCGAACGCCGCCCACGCGCGCATGGCGTGCGGCGCATCCGCACCCGGCAGCCGTGCGACGGAGCCTTCGAAGTCGGTGCGGTAATCACCGGGGCGCACGTCGAGCACGATCACGCCGGAGCCGCGGGTTTCGATCATGAGGCTTTCGCTCAAGGCCGAGAGGCCCGCCTTGGCCATGTTGTAGGCGGGCTGGAACGGCAGGGGGAATTCGGCGGCGAGGGAGGAGATGTTGACCAGCGCCCCGCGACCGCGGGCGAGCATTCCCGGAAGGGCCGCGTGAGCGAGCGCCGCGGTGTTCACGAGCATCACCTCGAGCTGCGCGCGCCAATCGGCGAAGTCGGCGGAGGTGAAACCGCCGAAGGCGCCGTAGCCCGCGTTGTTCACGACCACATCGAATCCGCCGGCGTCCTTTTCCGGTCCGCGGAAAGCCGCCAGAGCCGCGGTGGCGTCGCGGAGATCCAGGGCGACTGGGGTGAAGCGACCCGGATGCGCCGCCGCCAGTTCCGCGAGACGCACCACGTCGCGTGAAGTGCCCCAGACTCGAACGCCTTCCGCCAGGAGCATCGCGGCGAACGCGCGGCCCAGCCCGGTGCTCGCGCCCGTGACGAACGCGGTGCGGTGCAGGTCGGAGACGCGGGGCGCGGCCACGGTTCAGGCGGCGCGCCGGTAGACGAGCGCGACGTTGGCACCGCCGAAGCCGCTGCTGTTTTTGAGCACGGTCCGCGGGGCGCGCTCCTCGGTTGCTCGAGGGAGATTGAGCGCCGCGCATTCCGGGTCGGGTCGCGTGAGGTGGGCGTTGCCCGGGATGAAGCCGTCGCGCAGCGCGAGTGCGCAGAACGCGCTTTCCATCGCGCCTGCGAGGGAAAGCCCATGGCCGGTCAGGGCCTTCGTGCTGCTTACCGCCACGCGCGGAAGCGCCTCGCCGAAAAGGGCCTTCAGTGCCCGTGCCTCCGAGATGTCGCCGATCAGCGTGGAGGTGGCGTGCGCGTTTACGTAGTCGATGTCCGTCGCCGCCGCGCCCGCATGCCGCAGCGCGTTGCGCATCGCCGCCAGCAGGCCGTGGCCGTCGGGGTGG
>JAURJO010000055.1 GCA_030832235.1 Verrucomicrobiota bacterium | reverse complement strand
GTTGAATTCACGACCTAAGGTGAAGGCGATCGACTCGCGCGGACCGTACTCATCATCGACGACCAAGACCGCGGGTTTCTCCGGCTTTCTTTCAGTGGCAGCGGGTGCGGTTGACACAGGCTCATTCGATTACGTCGATGAAGCAGGAAAGTTACGGTCGACCTCCGAAAGCCGTCAACATTCTATATCGATACTGAAATACCCCTCAGAAGAGACCGGACAGGGCAGCAATCTCATATGATACTTTTTGGCGTTTTAGGACTACTTCTATCAATAAGCGTCGGAATCGCCCTGTACCTAACAAACAGAAGCCGACCTACGTACAAAGCCTTTCTGGTATTTTCTATTATATTATCGCTTTGGATCGCATGCGTGCTTGGAGCAATTTTAAGCAGCGGAGGCGGGATAAGCCGAAATACGTTGTCTGTTTCGTTTTGGTTAAGGGCCAACACTGCAATATCTTCATTTGCGCCCGGAGCAATAATCTTGATTATGCTGTGCATAACGAGCTCTGAAAAGAGGGCTTTTGAAAGATATACGTTTATTATTTTCTCTGCATGCTTTGCCACTGCATTGCTAACCCTAAGGAGTGATTTTTTTGCTCAGGGATCAGCATCACTACTCGAACGAGGATTTTCTTACTACGCTCACGCCGGATTGACCGGAATCGCATATGTAACAACAGGCGTGCTAATTTGGCGCGCACTTCAGAACCACGCGGGACTAAAAAAGTTTGAGCTGCAATATCTCGCTCTTGCCTGCGGTGTGACTGCCCTGAGCGTTTCGTCGCTGAACACGCTAGGTAACCTCACCGGCGTCCGCTCCCTCAATCGTGCTAGCATTCTTGTCATCGTCGCGGGCTATCTGTTCATGGCTTGGGCGCTGGCACACCATCGGATCTTCAACGCCCGCCAGGTGCTCGCCAACGTCGCCCATCGCGGGGTCGTGCTCGCCTGCCTCGTCTTTTCGACCTGGCTGCTCAGCCGGTTGCTGCAGCTGGCGATGCCCGAGACCGCGGCGTGGGTGACGAGCACCGTGATCTGCGGCCTTGGCGCCATCTGGCTCGACGATCGCACCCGCCCGCTGCTCGGGCTCGACCACGAGCGGGCCCTCGCCGGGCTCAGGGGCGAGATCATCACCGCCGCGCAAGGCCCGGCCGACGCCGAGCACCTTCGCCTCTCCTGCGAGGCCATTCTGGCCAGCCACTATCGCACCGAGCGCGCCGCACTCCTCACTCTAGTCGGTGGCCACTTTTCCGCCAACGGCATCCGCATCGCGCGGGACCGGGAGGGCTTGAGCGCCCTACTTACCTTGGGATGGATCACTCCGGAGAGCCTGCAACGCCGGCGACCCACCGCCGCCAATCAAGATCTCGCCGCCCTGCTAAGCACACATCGCATCAGCGCCGCCGTCACAATCCCGCTGGGTAGTCCCGACCCGAGCCTGCTCGTGACCCTCGGACCAAGGGCGGACGATTGGCCGGTCACTTACCCGGAGATCCAGCGCCTGCAGAGCGTCGCGGAGTTGATCGACAGCATCCTCACGCGCTCAAGGTTGACGGACCAGATCGCCCTGCAAAACCGCATCGAACACCTCGGGATGATGTCGCGGGCCCTCGCCCACGATCTGAAGAACCTCATCACGCCGCTGAACGCCTTCCTGATCCACACGGAGAACGGCCTGCCGGCGGAATCGGAGGCCGCGCGGGTCCACGCCTCGGCTCGCCGCTCGGTCGAAACCATCTCGGATTACGTGCGCGAGGCGTTGTTTTTTGGAGAGAACCTCCGTCCAAAAGTGGAAAAAGTTGAACTCGAGGCCCTTTTGGGCCGTGTCCGGGATAACACCGCGGCCCGCGCCGGCAGCCTCCGGATCAACGTCACCGCCGAGGTTGTCCCGGGCACCTCGCTGGCGGGTGACGCCGTTCTCCTCGAACGAGCATTGATGAATCTCGTGTACAACGCCCTCGATGCCTCGACTCCCAGCATGACGGTCCGAATCGCGGCTATGCCGGGCCGGCGCGGGCGCGTCCAACTGCTGGTCGCCGACGAGGGTTCCGGCATCAGTCCTGAAGACCGCGAACGCATCTTCGACCCCTACTTCACCACCAAGCAATACGGCCAGGAGATCCGCGGCTTCGGGCTCGGACTCACAATCGTCCAAAAAATCGCACACCTCCACGGAGGCTCCGTCACGGTGGACAGCACCCCGGGCAAGGGCGCGACCCTCACCATCGATCTGCCCTGCGAGCCGCCAGCGAAAACGGGAGATTCAAGCCAGAGGCCGGCACAGGCGTGAAGAGACTCGGCGCAAAGCATTCGAGCTTACCCTTTCAGGGCGAAATTCCCCGGAATCTAAAGCAACTCCAGCTGACGCGCCGCACAGGCCGCCTCACGCTCCGCAGGCCACTCGGCCGGCCGAGGCGCCGTGGGAAAGCGCGCGTGGACCCGGCCTTGGAAATCCCGCGCCAAGGCCGGCGCTTCCGTATCATCCGGGTGGTGCGTGAAGAAATAGGGGGAAAGCCCCCGCTGGAGCCAGGCGGTGACCACGTCCGCCCAGGCATCCAGTAGCGCGGCGTTTCGCGCGATCTCCGGATCTCCGACAAAACGGACAAAGGGCCGCTTCCCGGTTACGGTTGTCCGCAAAGGAACCCGCGGTTTCTTCCGCTTTGCGTCCCGCGTGAAATCATCCTCCGCGACCGAGGCAAAGAGTCCGCGCGTGTCGAAATTCACCCGATCGACCCCAAGCTCCGTCAGCAGCGCATCCACCGCGTGCTCGGCCGTTCCATCCTCAAAAAACTCCGCCGCGCGCACCTCCACCGCGTACGAGAAACCCCGGGGTAGCCCGCGCAGGTATTTCCCGAGCACATCCAAGCGCGAAACCCCGAAACTAGCGTGCAACTGCAGAAAGAACGGCCCGAGCCGGCTTCCGAGCGGAGCTAGACGCTCGAGGAATTCATCCGTCTCCCGCTCCGCCCCCGACAATTGGCGCTCATGGGTGATAGCCCGCGGAAACTTGAAGCAGAACCGGAATTCCGGCGGCGCCTCGGCCGCCCATCGCGCCACCGTCTCCCGGGAGGGTAGCCCGTAAAAAGTCGGATTGGCCTCCGCGGCGCCGAACACCGACGCGTACTGGGGCAGAAAGTCCTCGCGCCGCGCCTCCCGGGTGAAGAACCGGCCGCGCCACGCGGCGTGCGCCCACACCGGACATCCCAACCGCATGATTCCAGTCTCCACCTTCGTCGCGACGCCGCTCATTGCGCGGATACCGGAGCCAGCGTCGTCGTGAAAACGGCCCGGGAGGCCGGCTCCGTCAATTCAAGGTAGAAGCTCTCACGTCGCCGGGGCGGCGCGTCCGGCGAGAACCCCCGCCAGATCCGGAATTCACCCGGCGCGCTCACGACGACGCGCATGACCACGCTTCCCCCGAAGGCGGCCTCGAACTCGATGTTCTCCTTGAAACGTCCGGCGCGCACCTCCGTCCATTGCGCAAACTCCTCCGGGCGGCCCCGCGCGAAATCGGTATCGGCCCAGAATCCATCCGGCAGCCGCGTGCGGCCTTGCAGGTGAAACGAGAGCCCGAGACGGCGCGGTCCGCCCGCGCACTCCACCGTCACTGTGTCGCGCAGCGCGCCACCCTCGATCGCCAGTTCCCGCCCGACGCTGACCCCGGGCTGGTAGTTGGGCTGCGCAGCCCGCACCCGCGCCGGAGAAAACTCCAAGACCTGACCGCGATCGTGCCCTTCCTGCGCCTCCCCTTCGATCAACGGCACGTTGTGCGCGAGCCCGCGCGTGTAGTACCCGCGGTGCAAGGGTGAGCCGTAACCCACCGTGCCGGGATCGTGCGTGATATCGACGTCGCCGTAGGTCGCCGAATAATTCAGCGCCTCCCGCTGGCTGTGGGACTTCGCAAGCTGCCCGTAGTGAAGAAAAACCTGCCATGCCCCCGAGCGGAGCACCGCCATGCGCGTGGATTCCAGATGCACCGCGGCGACCTCCGGCAAAACCACCGGCCGGGGTGGCGCCGGCGGCGGATCGAGCAGCGTGTTCCAATCCCGCAGGCGCCGCGCCTCCTCCAAGCCGAGCGTCGTCGGGAAAACGCGGTAAGAGCGGGCGAGCAGATCGGCATCGGGTGCGCGCAACCCACCGCGGCTATCGGCCGGGTTGGGCAACCGGCCGTCGGAAAAACGCAGGGTGAGCGGCGCGAGCAGAAGATTTTGCGCTACCGCCAGTTCATGGGAGACGTCGTCGGCGCGCCCGGCCAGACCTGCTGCGAGCCCGAGCGAGTGCATCGCCTGCGCCACGAATGCGTTATAACCCAGCGACTGCTCAAACCAGAAGTAGTCTGACGTCACGCCCTCGGAAATCTGCCGGCGCACACCCCACGGGCCGTCGATCGCGCCCTTCCACAGCGCCTCGTCGCCGAGCAACAGCGCCACCTGCGCGACCGCGCACCGCTGCCACAACGCGATATTGTGCACCTGCTGCTGCGTGGAGTTTAGGGCCTTCACCTCCGGCTCGAAAAACTCCCGCCGCCAGACGTCGCGCCGATCCGGAGCGACCGCGTCGCCGAGGAGCCGCACGACTTCGACGAACTTCACGAGGTTCGTCGCCTCCGTCAGCGTCTGCCAGAAAAGCCGGGCCGGATGCCCCGGACGCTGCGGCTCCCAACGAGGAAAGTTAGCCGCGTAAAAATCCATTTGCTCCGCCGCCCAGTCGCGGCACGACGCGTCACCCGTCAGGCGGAAAAGCTGCGCCGCCCGCACCATCGTTTCCACATGCCGCGCCCGGAAACCCACTACCCACCACGCATGCAGCTTCGGCGTGATCTCGATCCGCGGATCCGAGGGGCTTGCAAAAAACTCCGCCTCCTCGTGAGGGATCGCTTCGGTCCACGGCACCCGCGACCCGTCCTTCGGGCTCACCCCGTCGTGCGACCAGCCCGGCAGCCAGTCGACCCGGTCACGGTGACGCGTCATCCAACGCCCGACCTCCTCGCGTTCACGGCGCAACCAATCCGCCCAAACCGGATCCTCCCGCGTGCGTCGCCGCGCGCCTTCCCAATCCTCCTTCGCCGACCGCCATGAATCGCCCAAACCGGAGTAAACTTTCAGCTCGGGAAACCGACGCTCCGGGTCCGGCTTGGGAAACGACGCCGCCGCGCCGGCCACCGCCGCCGAGGCGAAAAAAAAGAGCGCACGTGCCAGCATGGGGCGAAGCGAAGCGCGTCCCGCCGCCGGTTCAACCCCCGACCCGCACAGGCGAAGGCGATCGATCAACATCGCTCGTTTGGTTGGAGCCAGAGTGCTGTGCACAAAACCATGTTTTTCGGCACGATTGTCCACGGTCGCGCCATCGACACATCGATCCGCGCGATCGGGCAACTCCGGCTCCAGCGCGCCGCATTCGGAACAGCCTTCGGCCGTCATGCGCTCCGCATGGTCCGCGGCGGAGGACCACGGCTACATCATGAGCTTTTCAACAGGCATTCCCGTCCGGTTGGGCCGGCAGGTGGGATTATCCTTGGATCAACGGACGGGGGCTCAACCGAGCCCCTCGAGGGCGGTGCGGTAATTGGCCGCCGCGGTCTCGGGACTCGTGGCGGAGCAGCGCAGATCGCGCAGGCGCCCGTCCTTCAGGCCGTAGATCCAGCCGTGCACGGTGAGCTCCTGCGACCGCAGCCACGCGTCGCGCACAATCGTGGTCCGGCACACGTTCGCCACCTGCTCGATCACGTTGAGCTCGCACAAACGGTCGCAACGCGCCGCGCCGTCGCTCCGCACGCACTCGAGCCGCGGCTGGTGCTTTTCCCGCACGTCCTGCACGTGCTGGAGCCAATTGTCGGCCAGACCGACGCGGTCGCGATGCAGTGCCGCGTTCACGCCGGAACAACCGTAATGTCCGCAGACGATAATGTGCCGCACCCGCAGCACCTCGACCGCGAACTGCATCACCGAGAGGCAGTTCAGATCGGTGTGCACGACGACGTTGGCGATATTGCGGTGCACGAACAATTCGCCCGGCAGCAGGCCGACGATCTCGTTGGCCGGCACGCGGCTGTCGGCGCAACCGATCCAGAGATAGGCGGGTGACTGCTGGCGCGAGAGCTCCGTGAAAAAATCCGGCCGGCTGCGGCGGACCGAATCGGCCCAAGCCTGGTTGTTGGCGAAGAGGTGTTTCAAGTCCGGCATGGAGCGCCCCCGAGGGCGTTGCGAGCATCGGGCGCGCGGGCCGGCCGTCAAACTATCAACCCGCCCCGGGGGCCCCGGCTCACGTCTCCTGGCGCAGAACCTCGAGCGGCGGGTGGCGGGTGATCCCGCGGTTCGTGAGGAACCCGGTCAGGACCGTGACCGCGCACACGGAGAGCACCCCGCCGGCCAGCACCCCCCAGGACAAACCCGGCTCAATGTTGAAGACGAAGCGCGCCAGCAAGGTGTTGCCCGCGATCGCCAGGCCACCGCCGACGACGGCGGCCAGCACTCCCAGGATCGAGTATTCGATCAGCTGGATGCCGATGAGCTGCCGCCGGGTGGCGCCGAGCGTGCGCAGCAGCACGGTCTCGCGAATGCGTTGGTAACGGCCCGTGAGGATCGCGCCCACCAGCACGATCACACCGGTCAAAACCGTGAACGCCGCCATGAACTCGATCGCAAAGGCCACCTTGCTGAAGATCTCGTCGACCGTCCGCAGCACGAGGGCGAGGTCGATCGCTGTGACGTTGGGATAGGCGGCGACGACCGCGCGCTGGACTCGCGCCGAGTGATCCGGGTCGGTCGCGCGCATCGCGGCGACGTGGAATTTCGGCGCCGGCTCGAGCACGCCCTCGGGGAAGACGACGAAGAAGTTCGGCTCGATCCGTCGCCACTCCACCGCGCGCACGCTGCCCACCTTCGTGCGGATCGGCACGCCCTGGACGTCCCACTCGATCTCATCGCCCAGTTGCAGTCGCATCTCACGGAAGAGTCCCTCCTCGAGGGAAACCGGCACCACGGCCTCGCCGGGTTCGACGCGGCCCGTGAACGATCCCGCCACCAGCCGCTCCGAACCCTCCAGGTTCGACCGGTAGGTCGATCGGTATTCCCGGCGCAGGGTCCAAGCGGCCGCACCGCCGCCGCGGCCGAACTCGCCTTTCTTTCCCCCGCGTTCGCCGCGCTCACCGCCAAAGCGTCCGCTTGGCGCAGCCTCGCCTTCCGGGACCGCCCCCGGCTCGGATTTCACCGGAGGACGGCGGACGGAGCTTTCACGGATTATTTCCTCCACCGGGCGCCCTTTCACCGAGGCGATCTTCATCGTGACGATCGGCGCGTGCACCGTGACGGGGGCTCCGGCCGCGGCGGCGGTGCGCTTCACGCCCTCGATCTGGTCGTCCTGGATGTCGAAGAAGAGGAGGTTCGCGCGCCCGGCTCCGCCGGACACCTGAATCTCACGCAACAGCGTCGTGCGCGTGAGGAACAAGGTCAGCATGAGGAACGTGCCCAGCCCGAGTGAGAGCAGGAGCAGCACGGTGCGGTTCTGCGGTCGGTAGAGATTGGCGACGCCCTGGCGGACCACATAGGGCGCACGCCGGGGAAACCACCGCCGCGCGACCCACGCGGTCAACTGGGCGAGACCCGCCAGCACGCCAAAGCCCGCGGCGAGCGCCGCGGTGAAGGCCAGCCCCTCCCGCAGACGCCCCGTCTGCCAGACCGCGAAGCCGGCGACGGCGATCACAATAAAACCGAGGATGGCAATCCGCCACGGGTCGGCGGCCCCGCCCGCCCGCTCGGCGAACGCCGAACGCAGCGCGACCAACGGCGAGACATCCCTCACGGCCAGGAGAGGCAGCAGCGTGAACAGCAGTGAGATGACGAGGCCCGCTCCCATGCCCCACAACACCGAGGGCCACGCAATGAAGAAGACCACGTCGATCGGCAGCACGTCGCGGAGCAAACCCGGCAAGGCCAGTTGCACCAGGACGCCCAACACCGCGCCGAGGAACGCGCCCACCAATCCCAGCGCCATTCCCTGCACGAGATAGACCCCGAAAGCCTGGCGCGCCGTCGCCCCGAGGCACCGCAGCACCGCGACGGTCGGGACTTTCTGGCGGATGTAGACATGAACCGCGCTCGCGACGCCGATCGCGCCGAGGAAAAGGGCTACGAAGCCGACCAGCCCGAGGAACGCCTCGATGTTTTCCAGCACGCGGCCGAGGTTGCGTTTGCGTTCCGCCACCGTGTCGAAACCCAGGCCCTCGCCGATGAAACGCCGCCGCATGTCGCGCTCGACCACCGCCGGGTCGACCCCCTGGGGCAGCCGCACAAACGTGCGATGCCGGAAGAGCACCGAACGCTCGGCGAGGCCCGTGCCCTCGAGTTCAGACCACGGGATGAGCGCCCGCGGCGCGACCGTCGCCGAAACCGCCGAGGACTCGCCCGGCAACCGCTGCAACGCGCCGACGACGGTAAACGTGGTCCGGCCCAACTTGATGGGATCGCCCACCGCCGCGCCGTATTGGCGGAGCAGGGTCTCCTCGACGATCGCCACCGCGCCGCCCGCCCGCAGGCGAGACGGTGCGTCAGCCGGCACCGTGGTGAAGTCTCCATGAAACGGAAACGCGCCCTCGAGCGCCCGGACGTTCACGAGCCGCGCGGCATCGTCGGCCTTGGGGAAGGTCAGCATCGACGAGAAGCTTTTCTCCCGCGCCTGCTCGGCTCCGATGGAATCGAGATGCGCCCGCGCCGCCGCGCCGAGTTCCGCGCGTCCGGTGATGACCAGATCGGCGCCAAGCAGGCCCTTAGCCTGGTCATCGATCGCCCGGGCTAAGTTCGCCCCGAGCGAGCCCACCGCGACGAGCGCGGCGATACCGAGCACCACCGAAAGGGAAAACAGGAAGAGGCGCCGCCGCGAAGCGCGCGAGTCCCGCCAGGCAAGTCGGAGAATGAAGGTCATGGGG
>JAURJO010000439.1 GCA_030832235.1 Verrucomicrobiota bacterium | reverse complement strand
CGAGCCCGAGCTCGGTTTTCCAGACCGGACCGGCGTGGCGATGGATGAAACTCAGACTGAGGTTGCGCGAGTCCTGGTCACGGTCGGCGTTGGCCTGCGTGAGGGTGCCGGATGCGGTGGCGCCACGCGTGAACGTCGGGCCGAAGCCGCCCGGCAGCACCCGCGTGATCGAGTATGTGAGATCGCGGCTGCTGTAGTCCCCGTTGAATGAGGTCGCCTGCGCCGAGAACGAAACGCGGTCATGGCGGCCGAGTTTCCAATCGAGCGTGGCGCCGGCCGACTTCCGCTTGGTCAACCGGGGGAAGTCGCGCACGAGGAAATCCGTGAGGTAGGGCTGGTCCGGCGTGGTGTTGAGTAAGGTGCCGCCATTGGTCGCCGCAGCGGCGCCGCGCCACGTGGTCTGGATGAACGTCGAGGGCTGGTACTGGGTCGAGCCGCCGCCGGAGAGCGTGAAGCCGAATCGCTCGTTCACCGGCCTGACGTAGGAAAACTCGAAGCCGGGCTGAACCTTTCGGACGAGCCCGCGCCCGGGGCCCGGGGAGCCGCCGAGGGTGCGGTCGTCGTCACGCATCAGCAGGTAACTGCTGACGTTCAACGCGGGCCGGGCCCGGTCGAAGGCGGAGCGCACGACCATGTTGATGGTGCCGGCTAGAGCGTTGCCGGGCGAATCGGGGGTGGGGGAGAAGCGCACCTCGATGCGCGACAGGTTGTTCGTCGCGACATTGGTCATCTGGATGTTTCGCGCGGTGTTGGCCTGCGCGCTCGCCTGCTCGAAGCCGTTGACCGTGACCGGCGTGTAGTCGGCGGGCACGCCGTTGAGCTGGATGTTCATGGCCTCGCCGCCCACCCAGGCGACCTGCACCCCCGGGACGGTTTTCAGCAGCTCTCCCACCGAGCCGTCGGCGGTGGTCCCGAATTCATCGGCCGCGAGCACCTTGCGCATGTCGGGTGCGAAGCGCTGGTCGTTCACCGCGATCGCGGCCCCGTCCATCTCGCGCGAGGTCGCGACGACAAATCGGTCGAGTTTCACGGCGCGCTCCGCCGTCGCGGCGCGCGGCGCTTCCCCGGCGAGTGCGAAATCGCGACGCGTGGTTTCCCCCGCGTGGACGGTGACCGCGGCGGACTCGAAGGGCAGGCCGGTGTAGAAGACGCGCACGCGGACCGGGCCCGCGGGAATTTCCGCGAAGGTGTAGGCGCCGACGGAATCGGTGAGGGTCTCGCGTCCCGTACCTTCGAGGGTGACGCGCGCGAGCTCGAGGTATTCGCCGCTGGCCGCGTAGGAGACGCGTCCGGCGAGGGAGCCCGTGCCGGACGCGGCGCCGAGGAGGGCGGCGTTCGACGCGATTAACGCGAGGAGGAGGCGGACGGATTGCGGGGGGTGGAAGGCTGACCGTGGACGGCTCATGGGGTGGCTGGCTCTCCGAGGAGCCGGCTTTCGTGACGCTTCCCTCGCGTCGATGGTCAGGCAAGCGCTCAGAAGGCGGTTCCGAAAGCCGCGAACTTGAACCGCGGATTTCCCGGATCGGGCGGATGAAGGCGACGATTCCCATCGAAGATGCCGAGGCGGATGCGGGCCAATGAATTGGACTCTGTGAACGCGGCTTGGGCCTCTGTGCCGTCTATGACCCAACCCAGTTATCCTCTGATTGCGGCGTCGCTCGCCGGTCCGGGTTGAGGCGCGGCGGATTACCTCTTCCGCATCCGCGTCATCTCAATGGAAGTCGTGCGAGGCGCCGGCGGGCAGCGCGGGTTCGCCGAGCGCCTCGATCACCTCGGCCTTCACGTGGATCACGCCGTGGCGGTTCTGGAGGCGCCCGGTCACGCGCAACGCCGGCTCTTGCGAGATGACGAGCCGGCGTTCCTCGAACAACTGCGGTGTGACCACCACGTTCGCGATGCCCGTCTCGTCCTCGAGGCTCACGAAAAGGAAACCCTTCGCCGTGCCCGGGCGCTGCCGGCAGATCACGGCGCCCGCCACCGTGAGGCGCGCCCCGTCCTCCGCCAGCGTCAGATCCGTGGCGCGCCACACGTCGGGCAGCCGCGCGCGCGCCAGCGCCATCGGGTGCGCGCCGGTCGTGACGCCCGTGCCTTCGAAGTCGGCGCGCACGCGCTCCGCGAGGGACATCGGGGCGAGCGGCGAGGCCGCCGGCGGGGCGATCTCCTCCGACTCGGGCGCCGCGCGGAAAAGCTCGTCGCCGTCCTTCCACGCGGCCTCGACCTGCCAGAGTGCGGCGCGGCGGTGCGGGGCGAGGGCGTTGAGCGCGCCGGCGGCGGCGAGCGCGCGGCGTTCCGCGGCGTGGAGCGGGGTGCGGCGGAGGAAGTCGTCCAGTGAGGAAAACGACCGCTCCGCGCGCGCGGCCACGATCCCGCGGCCGGCTGTCTCGCGCAGGCCGTTCACCTGCCGCAGGCCGAGGCGCACGGCGTCATCGGCTTCCACGGTGCTGTCCCACGCCGAGGCCGCGACGCACACCGGGCGCACGCGCAGGCCGTGGCGTCGGGCGTCCTGCACCAGCGTGGCCGGGCCGTAGAATCCCATCGGCTGGTGGTTGAGCAGGCTCGCGAGAAACTCCGCCGGCCGGTGCACCTTCAGCCACGTACTCGCGTAGGCGAGGAGGGCGAAGCTGAGCGCGTGCGACTCGGGAAACCCGTAGGCCGCGAACGACAGCGCCGACTCGCTGATGCGTTTCACCACCGCCTCGTTGCGGCCCTTTGACCGCAGGGCCGCGCAGAGCCGCGCCAGCGCGCGCTGCAGGCGGACGGTGTCCTTGGTGAAGCCCATCGCGCGGCGCAGTTCCTCGGCTTCGGCTCCCGTGAAATCGGCCAGGGTCATCGCCAGTTCGAGCATCTGCTCCTGGAACAGGATGACGCCGAGCGTGCGGCGCAGGATCGGCTCCGCGAGGTGGTCGACGCTCGGGTCGATGTACGTCACCGGCTCGAGCCCGTTGCGGCGGCGGATGAGCGGGTGGGCGAGGTGCCCCACGATCGGGCCCGGCCGCACGATCGCCACCT
>JAURJO010000438.1 GCA_030832235.1 Verrucomicrobiota bacterium | reverse complement strand
GTCGAAGAGCGGCGCCACCACGATCGCGCCGAAACGCTCGGCGAGCGTGATCGCGAAATTGCGGTAATCCTCCGCATTCCGCTGCACGCCGTGGCAGACAATCACCATCGGACCACCGCGGTAGGTCGGCGGCTTGTAGGTGAACAACGTGAGCGGTTCCTTCGCGTCGGGCAGCTCAGAGCGACCCGGCCCCGCCGGAAGCGGCGTACCCGATGAAACCCGTACAAGCAGGAGCAGGGCGAGGCCGAGGAGCGAGAAGCGCATCATGGAGTCACTTTCCCGGCGGCCCGCTTTCGCGCAAGCCCGCCACGACGCGGCGCAGCCGGGGCGTCCGCTCATTCGGAAAACCCGAGCGCCACCGCCTTAGCGCCCTTGAGTGGGAGCGATCTCGGGCGTCGGACGCTTTAGGCGGATGTTGCGGAACTCGATTTTCATCGGCGGGCCCACGTGCACCTGCACGCCCAGCAAGCCGTCAAACTTCCTCCGCACCGCATCGTCATCCACCACCACGCTCATCACCTGCCCGTTGACCAGATGCGTGAGCACATTGCCGCGGGCGATGATATGGACCTCGTTCCAGTCCCCGTTCTTCACCTTCCGAGCCAGCTCGTCCTTCGAGCCAACGGAGCCGACCACGCGCGCCTTGCCGTCGGCGTCGACGCGGCTGATGTCGCCCCGCATAGCTAGAAAAGTGCGGCCTTTCTCCTCGTAATTCTGCCCGGTGTACCGCTGCTGACCGTCGATGTCGGCCTGATAACCTTTCAGCGCGTACCGCTGTCCAGCGATCTCCTCACTCCGGTAATTGATGCCGCTGTTTCCGCGTTCGGAGACGCGGTACTCCAGCTTCAACTCGAAGTCCCGAGTGGTGCCGCCTCGCCAGATGATGAAGGAGTTCTGCTTGAGCAGCGTCGCCGGGGTGACTTCACCGACCAGCACTCCGTCCTCGACCCGCCAATAAACGGGGTCTCCGTCCCATCCAGCGAGGGAGCGTCCGTCGAAAATGCGTTCGAACCCACTCTCGTCGCGCTGCCCCTGCTCGGGAAAGGTTTGGGCGGCAGGACTACGCACGCCGGCGTAAAACAAAACCAAGCAACTCAGAACCAGGCGGGAGGAGGGACGCATTTTTCGGATGGGGGTTTAGCGCGAAAGCACGGCGCCCGGACCCGCCGGAGGCAAGCGCGAGGCCAGCGCAGAAAAGGAATGCGCCAGGCCGGCTGCATTTTCTCCATTGAACCGACGCCGGGTTCGTAGCTTCTGACGGCCCTCGGACTGGCCGATCGGGAAAAGGCGCGCCACCGCACCCGCCCACGCCAACCTTCCCCCAAAATTCTTCGCCATGAATCGCCGCTCCCTCGAAACAGCCTACCGCCTCGCCCGCGAACGTTACGCGGAGCTTGGCGTCGACACCGAACGCGCGCTCCGCGCGGCCGCGCGCATCCCGGTTTCAATGCACTGCTGGCAGGGCGACGACGTCGGCGGCTTCGAGGGCGCCGGAGCGGCCCTGGGCGACGGCCTCGCGGTGACCGGGAATTATCCGGGCAAAGCACGCACGGCCGACGAGCTCCGCGCGGATTTCGAGCAGGCCCGCTCGCTGATTCCCGGCACGCAGCGCCTGAACCTCCATGCCTCCTACGCCGAAACGGGTGGCCGACGTGTGGATCGCGACCAACTCAGTCCGGAGCAATTCTCCGGCTGGATCGCCTGGGCTCGCGGGCTGGGCATCGGGCTGGATTTCAACCAGACCTATTTCTCGCACCCGCTGGTGAAGGACGGCTGCACCCTCTCCCACCCCGATCCGGCGATCCGGCGTTTCTGGATCCAGCATGGCATCCGTTGCCGCGAGATCGGGGCTGCGATGGGCCGCGCCACCGGCAAGACTTGCCTCACCAACCTCTGGATCCCCGACGGCACAAAGGACACCCCAGCTGACCGCCGCGGACCGCGCGAGCGGCTGGCTGAATCACTGGACGCCATCTTCAAACCGCGCATCGACCCGCGGCACAATGTCGACTCCGTGGAGCCCAAGCTCTTCGGCATCGGTTCGGAGAGTTACGTCGCCGGCTCCCACGAGTTCTACCTCGGCTACGCGGTGAGCCGCGGGAAGTTGCTCACGCTCGACGCCGGGCACTACCACCCAACCGAGGGAATCGCCGACAAAATTTCCTCCGTGCTGCAATTCCTGCCCGAGATCGCGTTGCACGTGAGCCGCGGCGTGCGGTGGGACAGCGACCACGTCGTGACGCTGACGGACGACCTGCAGGCGATCGCGCAGGAGATCGTCTGGGGCGGGTACACGGGGCGCGTGCGCATCGGCCTCGATTACTTTGACGCGAGTATCAACCGCATCGCCGCTTGGGTGATAGGAACGCGCAACATGCAACGTGCGCTACTCCAGGCTTTGGTGGCGCCGGTAGAACGGATCCGCACCGCCGAAAAGGACGGGGACCGCACCGCCAGGCTGGCGCTGCTCGAGGAGGCGAAGACGCTACCGTTCGCCGCGGTGTGGGATTACTACTGCCACCGCGAGGATGTTCCGGTCGGCGAAACCTGGCTCGCCGAGGTCAAGCGCCACGAACGAGACGTGCTTAGCCGCCGCACCTGACTTCCCGGAGGGGCGATCAGAGCAGCTCGGTCCGCAATTCGGACTCGAACCAGCCCCCGGAGCCGTCCGCCGCGGCCGCCGCTGGCG
>JAURJO010000437.1 GCA_030832235.1 Verrucomicrobiota bacterium | reverse complement strand
CAAACGACGCAGGAACTGGGCTCCAACCCGCCCATCCCACTTCATCCGTGTAGATCCGCGCCCATCCGTGGTTGACCCACGCGGAGCGATTCAGGAGCGCGTCAGGAACCGCATCGCCTGGAACAAAAGAACGGGAAGTTCGGGAAGGCCCGCCGCCGTTTCTTTACCCGCGTCATCGGCGACATCCGCGGTCAAAGCCGCGGAGCGATTCGGAAACGCCTTCGGCCGTTGCATAAGCGATCTGGTCCGCGGCAGGCGGCCGCGGCTACATCAAGGTCCGGGGCAAACAGCCCCGGCTACACCGAGCCGATCCCAGTCGTGTCTCTTCGTGTTCATTCTTGGTTAACCCCAACTTCACGAAAGATCTCCCTAGCGGCATCTACCCGGACGTCAGAAATTACCCTTCACACCGATCTGGAAGGTGACGCCGTACTCCCCCTCGGCGGCGAACTTCACGTAGCGGGGGCTGCCGATCGCGTAGGACTCGTTCGAGTCCCGGTTGTTGAAGACGTTCCGACCCGTGGCGTAGAGCGCGTAGTTGCGGTTCAAGCGGTAATCGAGCGACGCGTCGAGTCGCAGACGCTCCTGCTGGTAGTTCCAACCGTTGGCCCCGATATTGGCGGCTCCGATCGTGCCGACGCGCTTCTTACCCACGAGCGTCCAACGCGCGTTGAAGGAGACGGGGTTCCGGTTATAGAAGAAACCCCAGTTGATCATCTTCGGCGTGAAACCGCGGAAATCCGCCTCTTGAGGACCCGCCGTGCGTACCAGCGTGGTGTTGGCGAACACCCGGAAGTACCGGGCGAATGACGCCCGCGTGAAGAACGAGAGCGGCTGGCTGACGTTCAGCTCGTAGCCGTTAATGTGCGCGACGCCATCCACGTTGCCCGGAGCGTTCACTTGATAGTCGACGAACTCGTCGCCCAACCCGATGCCTTGGAGAAAATCCGCGGTCGCGAGAAAGTTGCGGGTCGCGAAGAAATTCCGGATCTGCTTCCGGTAAAACCCGACCGAGATCTCGCCGCCGTTGGCCGAGTAATGCTCGAGGCGCAGGTCGAGGCTCTGTCCGGTCCAGGGTGTCAGCCCCGGGTTCTTCGTGGTGATGGTCCCCAGCGCGGAACCGGTGGCGGATGAGTCCGGGTTGAAGTCGACCTGGTTCACGTTGGTGGCGCCCATGATGTTCCCGAAATCCGGCCGGCCGAGCGTGCGCGCGACCCCGAGGCGCCCGAGGAGATTCGGGGTGAAATTGAATGTCGCGTTCAGACTCGGGTACAGGCCGTCGTACTGCTTCCGGATCCGCGCCCCGAGCTTCCGGTAGATGAGTTTGTCGATCTCGATGCCGTCGGTGGTGATCGGGATCGGTCGGTTCTGCGCGTTGAGGATCAGGGCCCCGGTGCGCGGGTCGCGCTGATACTGCGCGTTGTTGTCCTGCAGCACGGTGCGGCCGACGTCGGTCGTGCGCTCGAGGCGGACGCCGGTGAGGATACGGAGCCGGTTCGAGAACAACGAAGCGTCGGCGAGCAGGTAGGCCGCGTCGATCCGTTCCGTGATTTGCTCCGTGTTGACCGCGTCGGCGCGCAGATCCGTGCGCAGGTTGGCCGCCGGCACCTGGAAATAATTGGGATACTGCTCGTAGAGCTCCCACGCGCGCCGGCTGCTCACGAACTGCGGCTGCGGTGCGTTCCGCGGCATGAAGTAGTCGAGCAGCGCAAAATTGGTGAGATCGACCGGCGCGAGCGCCACGGCGTCGTCGGCGTTGCCCGCGATCCCGTCCTTACCGACGTAGACCGGGGTGAAGGTCGAGGCGCGGCGGGCGCGGTACTGTTCGGCGGTGGAGGCGCCGCCCTTGAGCGACCAATTCAAGGCCTCGCCGAAGAATTTCCGGCGCAGGTCGAGCTTGGCGCTGCGCGCGGTGCTGTCGTTGTCGCGCGTGCCGTTCGATCCGTTGAGGAAAAACGTGTAGTTTGAGAGCTTCAGCGGGTCGATGACCTGCCCGGCGGCGTTGCGCACGGTGATCGCGCCGGGCCGGTGATCGGTGAACCCGTCGAAGTCGATTGTCGCGTTCTGGATGCGCGCCGCCGCCGTCTCGAACTGCCGGTGGGAAATCGCGCGGTAGGTCTGGTCGGAGAAATTGTAGCCGGCGGCGGCCGACACGTCCCAGAGCGTGCCGACGTGACGGTAGTTCAGGCGGAAAATGTTGTTCCGCACGCGCACGTAGCGTGCGGTGTTGTTGACATTGATGGCGCCGGAGCCCGGTCGCCCATGGGTGAAATCGGAGCCCCACGAGATCGGGTTGGTGCCGGTGTTGAGGATGAAGTTGTGCTGCTCGTAGTCCTGCACGAGCCAGTTGCCCGAATAGGTGAACGAGAGCGTGTCGGCCGGCGCCACGCGCCAGTCGAGCCGCGTGCCGAGCGTGTAGCGGTGCTCGTAGACCGGGAACACGTTGTACTGGTAGGTCGTCAGGTAGGGGTTATCGACCGTGGCCTTGAGGGGGTTGGTCGCGGCCGTGCTGGTGTTGAAGGATCGGTTGATGCGCCGCGCCACACCGTACTGGTCGTTCTTCACCGCGTTGACCGAGAATCCGAAGTCCTTCGTGAGCGGCACGGTGTAGGCGAAGTCGAAGTCGGGCTGGTAATGGAACGTGCGCTTCTGGTCGTCGCCGTCGCCTCCACCGGGCTGCTTGCTGAACGCGAGGTCGCGGGAGTTGCGGTTGATGTAGGCCTTGAAGCGCAGTTCGGGACGGCTCGCCTCGAAGGCGGTGCGGCTGACCATGTTGATGGAGCCACCGAGGCTGGCGGCCGACATGTCGGGCGTGGGCACCTTGTAGATTTCCACCCGCGACGCGTTGTTGAGGGAGAAAGCCTGCAGGAGCGTGTTGCGCGTCGGACCGGCCGAGCCGGCGGCGTTCACGTCGTCGCCGTCGAGCGCGATGTTGGTGTAGGCCGAGGGCAACCCGCGCAGGCCGATCTGCACCGAGTTCATCTGGTCGGTGCCGACGTCGACGCCCGGCAGGTATTTCACGAACTCGCCGAGGTTGTTCTGGATGATGTCGCCCATGGCGTCGGTGTGCAGCACCGTCTTGATGTTGCCGGCGAAGCGCTGCTCGTTGATCGCGATCGAGGCGGCATTGGTATCGCGAGAGGAGCCGACGACAAACGAGTCGAGCCGCACCACCCCGCCCTGGCTGGCCGCCGGAGCCGAGCCAAACGGCTCCAGAACGAAATCACGCCGCTCGGAAGCGCCCGGCGCGACCTTGACCCTCGCGGTCTGCGGGGTGAGGCCCGTGAAGAAAACCTGAAGAGTGACCTCACCCGCCGGCAGGCCGGGGAGACGGTACTCGCCGAAGGCGTCCGTAAAGGCCTCGCGATTGTTTTCCGCGACCGTGACACGCGCGTTTTCCAGCGCCGCACCGCCGATGCTGTTTTGCACGCGGCCGATCAACGTGCCGGTCGCCGGCGTCTGGGCGGACACAACGGCGGAAAACAAGAGAGCCAGGGAAAGCAGTCCACCGCGCAGGGCCGCGGGCAAGGAGGGATAGGAAGACATGAAAGGAGCAGAAACAGCCGCTCGGTACAGATCAATGCCGGCGACCGACAGGCCCCAGCTCGGCTACATCGCAGGTGTTTCTCCTCAATCCTTCGCCGGCCACCCGTCCGAAAGAATACTCCCCGCGTTCCTGAGTTCCAGATTCCCGCCAAGCCTCGGTTCCTGCCTCCCGGCTTTCCCCATTCATCATCGCTCCTCCCGCCGCAAGGTCGGCCATTACCGCGGCTGTTCGCCCCAATCCATTCACCTCGCGGTTTATCGGTTCGTCATGGTCCGCGGGGGGGGGCGCCCGCGGCTAAATCGTACGCCCTTCCCGCGCTTGGTCAGAACGCTGCGCTCCCGAGCGGAAAATTCCCGCTTTCCTGAGTTCCAGATTTCCCCCACCGGCTCGGTTCCCGCCTTCCGGCTTTAAGCGTTCATCACCGGAACAACCCTGCCGTTACCCCGTTCAGGGCCGGCTGCCCGCGCGACGGAGCCACGCGGCCGTGCGGTCGGTGAAGTCGGTGAAAACACCATCGACCCGCGCAGTGGCGAAGAGCGCCGCATGCAGCGCGTCGGCCGAAGGACAGTTCCTCGGAAGGTCGTCGATCCGGATCGTGTACGGGTGGACGGCGAGCCCGGACTCGTGCGCCAACCGGACGAGATCCGTGAATTTGGGCGCGCCGCCCGCCGGCGGCCAAGTGACGATCCGACTGATCGCGGGCCCGATGCCATCGACCAAGCCGGCGAGCTCCTTGATGCCGGCGGGTGTGCAGAGGGCGCCATAGTCCGTGCCGTCGACCTCCTTCGCGCCGCCGCCGATGAGCATGATCAGCCGGCCCTTCCAACCCAGTTCACCCCGGAGCCGTCGCACTTCAGAGAGCTCGAAACATTGCAGGAAGCACGCATCGGCCTTCGTCGCGTAACCGTACCTTGCGAGGATGGGCAAGACGACGCGGCTCAGGTCGCGCCCTTGGTCACGGTGCCATCTCGGCGCCTTGATCTCGGGATAGATCCCGGCGACCCGACCGGTACTGCGGTTCAGGCCCTGGATCACCTGCAGTTCCTCATCGAGCGTGGAGATGCGGAAGACGCCGGGAGTGGCCTTGGAGTCGTAGCGCTTCGGATAAACCGGTTCGCCCGTACGCGCGTTGAAACGCTCCCGCACCTGGAGTTGCTTCAGCTCGGCAACGGTGAAGTCCAACGCGTAAAACCGGCCGTCGGCGCGCTGGCGGCCGGGAAAGCGCGCCGCTACGTCGGAAATCGTATCCAGGTAGATGTCGTGCAGGACCAGCGGCACGTCGTCCTTCGACAAAACGAGATCCTGCTCGAGAAAGTCCGCGCCGAGCGCGTGGGCATGGACCTTGGCCGCCTGCGTGTGTTCGGGCAGGTAACCACTGGCACCGCGGTGGGCGACGACGAGCGGAGCGGACGCCGGCGCGGCGAGGGCCGCGGTGGCGGTGAGAAGAAGGGCGGCTAACTTCATGGCTAAGGTGGGTGTTGCGCGGACGGCCCGGGGCGGCTTCCGCCGCTTCCGGCTCAACCGCTGGAGGCGGAACTGGTCGCGCGGTGCCCGAGGGTCATCGCGCTGAAGGCGATGGTGAGCAGGCAGCAGACGATCATCGTGGCGAAGACGCCGCCCCAGCCCCATTGGTCGGCGATCCAGCCGACACCGGCGCCGGCGATCGCCGAACCGAAGACGTAGCCGAAGAAACCGGTGAAACCGGCCGCGGTGCCGGCCGCTTTCTTGGGCACGAGGTCGAGCGCATGGAGGCCGATGATCATGATCGGTCCGTAGACAAAAAACCCGATCGCGATCAGCGAGGCGATGTCGATCCAGAGCGGACCTTCGCGATTGAGCCCGTACACCACGAGCCCGCCGAGCGTGAGCACCATGAACAGGATCGTGGCGGGCGCACGGCTACCCTTGAATATTTTGTCCGACACCCAGCCGCAGAGGATCGTGCCCGGGATACCCGCGAACTCGAAGGCGGCCCACGCCCAGCTCGACTGCTGGAAAGAAAACTTCTTCGCCGTCTGCAGGTAGGTCGGGATCCAATCCACCACGCCGTAACGCACAAAGTAGACGAACGCGTTGGCGACGGCGATCGCCCACAGGTAGCGATTGTTCAGCACGTACCCGAAGAAGATCTCCCGGAACGTGAAGGTGCGTTCGTGCGCGGCGGAGTAGTCGGGCGGATAGTCGTTTTTGTGCCGCTCAATCGGCGGCAGCCCGCAGCTTTGCGGTGTGTCCCGCAGCAGGAAGGCGATCAGCACCGCGACGAGCGCGGCCACCAGCGCAGGAAAGTAGAACTTCGCGCCCCAACCCCCGAAAACCAGCACGCCGATGAGCGCGAGCTTCGCCACAAGGCCGCCGCCGACGTTGTGCGCCACATTCCAGACCGAGACGGTGAGGCCGCGCTCCCGCGTGCTCCACCAATGCACCATCGTCTTGCCGCAGGGCGGCCAACCCATGCCGTTGAACCAGCCGTTGAGCGTCTGCAACGCGATGATCGCCGTGAGTGAACCGTAGATTGCCGGGATGGTGCCGAACGCAAAGGTCACCCCGGCCGTCAGTAGCAGCCCGATCGTCATGAACCACCGCGGGTTGCTGCGATCCGACACCGAGCCCATGATGAACTTCGAGACGCCGTAGGCGACCGACAGGCCCGTCATCGCCGAGCCCAGCGCCGCCTTCGAGTACTGCGGGTACTCCTTCAGGATGTCGGGTATCGCCAGGGCGAAGTTCTTCCGGACGAGATAGAACGCCGCGTACCCCACGAAGATTCCCGTGAAAACCTGCCACCGCAGGCGACGGTACTCGGGATCGACGCGGTCTGCCGGCAGCGGCGGCGCGTCGGGGGCGGGGCGAAGCAGGGATAACACTGTCGCGAGCTAAGGCTTGAGCTGCCCACGAAGCCAGCCCGGTCGATTTGTTGTGACGCTCGCCACCCCCAACCCGATCCAGTGCCGAGCGACCGCGGGATCGTCTACGGTCCAGACATGCAGCTCGAGCCCGGCGTCACGCACGCGCTTCACATCGGCCGGCGTGAGGGGCCAGGAGTACTGCAAATCAAGACCGGTGAGACCAGCCGACTTGGCATCGCGAATCACGTCGTCGATCGATGGCGGGCGTTTCGCCTTCGGATCCTTGGCGTCGGGCGCCTTGTAACCCATCAGGTACAGTGTGCGGAACGCAGGCAGCTCGCGCCGCACGGCCTTCAGCGTCTCGAGGTTGAAGCTGATCACGGTGACGCTCCGCTCCGTCGCGCCCGCCGCCGCCAGCACGCGGCGGAACTCTGGCACGATCTCCGGCCCGGTCTTGATCTCCACCAGCATCGTTTTGCCCGCGGGGATCAGCGCCAGCTGCTCCTCCAGGAGCGGCAGCTTCTCGCCGGCGAACTGCGGTCCTTTCCACCGGCCGGCGTCCAGCGCGCGCAGCTCGGCGAGCGTCATCGCCGTGATCAAGCCGTCGTGGCCCGTGGTGCGCTTGGTGGTCTTGTCGTGGCAGACGATGACCCGGCCGTCTTTGGTGAGATGGATGTCGGTCTCGACCGCGTCGGCGCCCTGGCTCCAGCCCAGCCGGGCCGAAGCGACGGTGTTTTCCGGCGCGTCATGGGACGCGCCGCGATGAGCGACGATGTCGACCGCGGCGAGCCGGGCGGTCATCACGGCAATGAACAAAGCGATCCGGCGGGGGCAACGCATGGGAGGACGGGGCTAGAATTTGCGCGAAACCTCGAGACCGAATTGCCGGCCGCGCGGGTTGAACGTGCCTGACTGGTACCCGTACTGCTCGTCGGCGAGGCGCGGGTCGGTATCGAAGACGTTGTTGATCGACCCGCGGACGCTCACGCCCTGCAGCCAGGCCGGCACCCCGCGGTCGAAGCGGTAGGCCAGCCACGCGTTATGGTTGATCGTTGGTTTGACGCGCAGGAGGTACCGGGTGACGCCGTTGTCATTGAAGATCTGGATAT
>JAURJO010000436.1 GCA_030832235.1 Verrucomicrobiota bacterium | reverse complement strand
ACTCACGGGCTTCAACCCGTTTGCGCCATCAATGGAACGGACGGAACGCGATTCGTGATGAATCCGCGGCAAACGGCCGCGGCTACATCGCATGCGTTTAGGAGGCGGGCAGCGTTTAGATCCTCGAGAAGAAGATCATGACCTTAGGCCCGGGACGCGCCGCTTCGTACGGCGGCGGTACCGTGCGAAGCGGCGCGAATCCCTGGATGACGTCTCAGAACGTCTTCGTAAGCGAGACGTAGGCCCAGCGCGGGAGGAAGTTGTTCACGCGCTCGGCGTAGCCGGTCGAGAAGGTGGTGGCGGGCGGCAGGCGGTCGAAGAGGTTGTTGACGCCGACGGTCGCGCGGAGGCCCCACGGCAGCGCGTAGCCCGCCTGCACGTCGGTGGTCACCTGCTGCTTCACGAAGAGCAGGCTGGGCGACGTGTCCTGGAAGCCGCCAATGTAGTTCACGTTGAGCGCCGCGGAAGCCTTGCCGTGGCTCCAGAGCAGCGAGGCGTCGCCGCGCCAGCGCGGGATCTCGTACAGGCCGACGGTCTCGACCTCGGGCAGGTCGGGGCGCGTGCGGATGATCTGGGTGTTGATGAGCGTGGCGGCCGCGCGCGCGGTGAAACGGCCGTAACGACCCGGCGCGAAACGGTACTCGGCGGCGAAGTCGACGCCCTGCGCCTTCGTGCTGCCGTAATTCCCAAGCACGGAGCGGATTTCGCGCAGTTCACCGGGGAGACCGGCCGCGGTATCGGCCGCGGTCGGTGCGGCGCGGACGATCGCGTCGGGGAACAGCTGCGGGTTGGCCAGCATGATGGCGGCCGTGGCCGGTTGTCCGATACGGTTGGTCACCTCGACGGTGTAGAGATCGAGGCTGAGGGACAGGCCCTTGAGGAAGGCCGGCGTGTACTGCACGCCGTAATTGATCGACTCCGACTTCTCCGGAGCGAGCAGCGGGTTGCCGCCGGAGCGGATCTGGCGCTGGCCGGTACCGCTGTCGTTCGCGGTGGCGCCCGGTTTTCCGAAGCGCAGGGGGTCAGGGAGATTGAACGAGATCGCGACCGTCTGCGGGAGGTAGAGCTCGGCGAGCGCGGGCGCGCGGAACCCGCGGCCCCAGGAGGCGCGGAACGTCAGCTGCTCCGCCACAGGTTGCCAGCGCAGACCGACGCGCGGGACCGAGGCGCGGCCCACGCCGTCGTCGGAGAACGACTCCAGGCGACCGGCGGCGTTGAGCTCGAGCGCATGCAGTCCCTCGATCCGCTGCGCGGGGGCCGTAAGCGGCACCGAGGCCTCGACGTAGGCGGCGCTCACCCGGCGCTTACCCTTGGCGGGCGCGACCGGCGCGCCTTGGTTCAACAGCTGCACCTGCGTACGCACGTCGCGGAAGGTCTCCTCGCGCCACTGGGCGCCGACCGCGACGGAGACCGCGCCGGCCGGCAGGGAGAATACTCCGCCGGTGACACGAGCGTCGGCCGCGGTGAGCTCCGTCTTGGCGTCACGCGTCACCCCACCCTCGAGCCCGGCCAAGGTGGCGGGGTTATTGCGGATGGTGGTGCCGTTCGCGAAGAGGTTGAGCGCGGTCGCACGGTTGGTGTCGGCGAGCGCGGCGTTCACGCGGTCCTGGCCCGGGAAGTTCTTCAGATCGAGGTGCGAGGTTTCCTTGTTCCACGTGACGGCGGCGTCCCAGTTCCAGCCGCGGCCGAGCTTGCCTTCGAGGCCGGCCACGAGACGGCTCATCTCGTTGGTGGTGGTGGTGAGACGGTCGCCCAGCTCAAGGAAACGGAAAAACATCGTCTGGGAGGAGCCGGAGACGACTGGTACGCCGAAGGGGTTGAACGGGTTGTTCGCCGGCAGCGTGATGGTGTTGAGGGTGGAGATCGGCGCGGGGGACAGGCCTTCGACGTTCTCGTTGCGCTGCCAACCCAGCTCGACGAAGGCCGCGAGGCTGGAGGAGAACTCATGGCGGCCGTTCACGACCACGCCCAGACGCTCCGCGTCGGTCTGCGGGCGGATGGCGGCGTTGGCATCGAAAGTGTTCTGGGTCTGAAGCTGACGGGTGAAGGTGGCGTTGGGACCGGACGCGGCGCGGTCGCTGGTGAACGTGCGCTGCGCCGCGGTGGCGGTGGCGGGGATGACCTGGCCGGTGATGGGGTCGGTGGCGCCGACCGGCACCACGAAGGAGCCGGGGGTGTTGCTCGCGAGCAGCAGTTGGCGCTTCACCGGCTGAGGCAGCTGGCCGAAAAGGAACTCATCGCGCCGGAACCAGTCGGCGATGACGGAAACCGAGGTGGCGCCGCTCTTCACGCCGCTGGCCAGCGACCCGCGGAGCGTCGGGGCGGCGATACCGCCGGTGAAGTCGCCGTAGCTGGTGGTGAGCGTGGTGCCGGTGAAATCCTTCCGGAGAATGATGTTCACGACGCCGGCCACGGCGTCCGCGCCGTACACGGCCGAGGCGCCGTCCTTGAGCACCTCGATGCGTGCGATGGCGGCGACGGGGATCATGTTCACGTCAACGAACTGCTCCGTGCCGAGGCCCGCGGCGCTGCCGCCCTGGCCGAAAGGCGCGAGTGTGACGCGGCGGCCGTTGAGAAGCACGAGGGTGGAGTTGACGCCGAGGCCGCGGAGCGAGATCGCGGCCGAACCCGGAGACGAGGTGTTGACGCGATTTTCCGCGAAACCCTGCGCGCCGATCTCGGGAATCTTCCGGAGCAGCGCTGGCAGGTTGGTCTGGCCCGAGGCCTCGATCTCGGCGGGCGTGAGCACGCGGAGATTACTGGCGCCGGCGGACTCGCCGATGCGGAGATTGGTACCGGTGACGGTGAAGGCCTCGAGCTTGGTCGGGGCGCCGCCCACGGAGGGCGGGGTCTGGGCGATGGCGGCCGCGGGCAGCACCGCGACGGCGAGGAGGAGACGGAGGACGTTGCGCATGGTTGGTGTGGAAAAACGGACCGAAAACGAGTGGCTGGCCGCGGACACGGTGCAAGCCCGCCTTCAAGGCCAAAACGGAAAACCGAAAAGCTTGTTCCGCCCCGCGGATCGGGAGCGTCTCCGCCGCCTCGGGCTATCGAAGCCTCACCGCTGATTTGAACGGTAAACTGGAGCCAACACCCGGATTTGAACCGGGGACCCACGCTTTACGAAGATATT
>JAURJO010000435.1 GCA_030832235.1 Verrucomicrobiota bacterium | reverse complement strand
GGCCCGAGGCCCTCGTCGGTGGTGTGCTCCCAGCGCACGCCGGTCAGGACGTTGAGGCGGTTGTTGAACAACCGGAACTCGGTCTGCGCGTAGCCCGCGCCCACCGTTTCCCGGATCCACTCGGAGTTGGTGATGTGAAACTGCTCGGCGGCGACCGCTTGCGCCGGCGTCATGCTGAACAGCGACGGGTTCTGTCGCCAAGCGGCGTAGGCGCGATGCTTCGAGGTCCAAGGCGGCACTAGACCGGGCAGGCCGAAGTGCGAATTGCGGCCGACGTAGACCTGGTTGCGGTACGGTGCCGCCGCGAGATTACCGTTCACGCCGTTGTGAGTGTAGGTCGCGCTCTCCTTGCGACTGTCGCGCGTCTGCTGGCGGATGAGTCCGCCGGCCTGCACGGAGGCGGGGAACGGTAGAAACCCGACGCGGCGCCGCACGTTGAGGTCGGCGGCGCGCATGTCCTCGGAGACGTCGCGTGACAGCGCCGTCGCGTTGTTCACGCGGTAGTTGTTAATGTCGTACAGGTCGACCTCGCGGCCGGTGTTGTCGAAGGCCTTGATCGAGGCCGGCTGGATGTCGGTGATGCCGGTCATCACGATCCGCACGACCGGCACGAGGGTCACGTTCATACCGGCGAAGTTGCCTTCATCGGTGCTGCGGAAGGCGTTGGAAGAGACGGATAGCGTGAGGCTGGTGTCGATCCTCCATGCGCCGTTGTCGAAACGGTATCGCAGCCCGGCGGCGCGCACCTCCTCGTAGCGGGTCATGAAGTTGCCGCTGCCGAGTGTGACGGCGCCGCGGCCGGTGGCGCCGGAGGTGAAGTCGGGTCCGAAGGTGAGCGGCACGCCTCCCGCGGTGGTGGCGACAGTGGGCGTGCCGTTGGTGCCGGCGTTGAAGTCCATGCTCTGGTGCCCCCAGTACGCCTGGTACTGGTTGATCATCGCGTTGGCGGAGAGGACGCCGTTGGGCGTGACGCGCCAGTCGGCCTTCACGCTGAGCGAATTGCGGGTGATATCCTTCGAGCCGTCGTTGATCCCGTATTGCTGTAGGAACGGCCGCGACGGAGAGGCGCCGGTGGACGTGCCGGCGGCGTTGTAGGTGAGCGTGGAGTGGTCCTCCTCGCCGGCGGACTGCGAGCGACTGCCGGTGATGACGAAGCCGAAGTCGCGGGTCACGGGCAGCGTGGCGTCGAAATCGATTCCCGGCATTACCTTGCGCTGGCGTCGCTCGTAGGAGTGCGGCTGCGGGGTGAGCGTGAGGTAGTCGCCGTTGCCGGCCGCGTAGAGACGGTAGCGGAACTCGGCGCGGCTGCGCTCGAACGCGCTCTTGCTCACCATGTTGATCGAGCCTGAAACCGAGTCGGCGGGAGTCGCGGGCGTGGGTACCTTGGCCACTTCGATGCGGGACACGTTGTTGATCGCGAGCTGCGAGAACTGGAAGGTGCGCGAGTTGCCGTTGAAGTTGGCGTTGGCGAGCTGGGCGCCGTCGGCAAGCACCGTGGTGAGGTTGGTGGAGAAGCCTCGCAGGGAGACGGTGTTGATCTGCGCGTCGTCGTGGTCGCCGGTGATGCCGGGAAGAAATTTCAGGAACTCGCCGACGTTGCCTTCGGCCATGTCGCCGAAGGAATCGGTGGAGATCACCGCCTTGAGGTTGGGTGCGAAGCGCTGCTCGTTGGTCGCGAGCGCCTCGCCCTCGGTGTCGCGGGACGTGGCGACCACGAACGAGTCGAGCCGCACCGCGGCGGTGTCGCGGCCGTAGCGGGCGACGTTGGTGAGCGCCACCTCGCGCGTGACGGACGCGCCGGGCGCAAGATCGAGTTTCAGCTCCTGCGGGTCGAGGCCGGTGTAGAAGACCTCGAGTGTGACGGAACCGGGGGCAACTCCGGTGAGTCGGAAGATGCCGGCGTCGTCCGTGAACACGACGCGGTCGGTGCCGCGGAGCGTCACGCGGGCGTTTGGAAGATACTGGCCGGTGACGGCGTTCTGCACGCGGCCGGAGACCGCGGCGGGAGCATCGGCGGCAGGGAGCGCCGGCGCGATGGCCGACCAAGTGAGCAGGAGAAGCAGCAGGCGGGGCAGCAGGATCATGGGGTGTTTCAGCGAAAGGCGTGTTTCAGGACGAAGGCGACGAGTTCCTCGCTTTGGAAGAAGCCGGGCCACATCGAGTGGCCCTGGCCTGGAGGAATTTGGAGCGTTATCGTGCCGCCAAGCGCGAGGTAGCGATCGCGCAGCAGGCCGGAGTTGGCCTCGAGCGGCACGAGCCGGTCGACGTCGCCGTGGATCGCGAAAAGCGGGACGCGGGCCGCGGCGAGCGGGGCCAGGCGGTCGACGGGATTGTGACGGGCGAGGTCGGCCGTGAGTTGTTCGAACGTGAGCCCGTAGGCCGGTGCCGCCTTCCCGAGGCCGGGGTAGCTGGCGAGATTGCACACCGGATAAATCCCGGCGAAGGCAGCCACCTGCGCGGGGTGATCAGCCGCCCAGTTGATCAATTGGAGCCCGCCGCGGCTGCGGCCGAGCAGCACCGGCTTTCGGGAGTAGCCGCGCTTGTCGGTGAGCTCGGCGTACAACGCCGAGAAGACGTCGCGCCCGGATGGGCTGCCGTAGGATTCGCCGACGTCGATGCCGGCGATGGCGACGCCCGAGCGGGTGAAGCGCTCGAACATCCAGCGTTCCGCGTCTCCGGGGTAGGGCGGTAGCGTCGGCGCATACCAGACCCACGGCTTGGGCCGGCCCGCGGCTGGAGGCTCCGCGGCGGGGATCAGGAATGCGGTGCGGCCGTCGATCCGCCAAACCTCACCCGGCAGCGGGAGCTTCTTTTCCATGGCAGCCTCGCCGCCGCGGGAAAACGTGACGCCGGTAAAAGCGATGAGCGCGAGCACGAGGAGGCGAAGGCCGACCACGGATAGACCCGGCGCGACAAGGCGTTGCCGGACAGCTTCACGAGGGCTCAACCATGGATAAACACAGATGGACGCGGATAAGATTTGCTTAGTGTAGCCGCGG
>JAURJO010000434.1 GCA_030832235.1 Verrucomicrobiota bacterium | reverse complement strand
TAGCCCAGACGCTGCTGGGAGTTCCATTTGCCGGTGACGGAGACCGAGAAGCGGCGCTTGTTCAGCGCGAGGCCGCCGCCGACGGAATAAGGCACCAGGTACAGGTTGCGCGCTGCGAACGCCAAGGCAGCGTCGCCGCCGCCCGTCATCGTGCTGCGGGAGGCGGAGAAGTTGACCTGCAGGCCGCTCGCCAACGGCGGTAGGAACGAGTCGAGCTTCACGTTGCCACTGAGTTCGAGGCCGGAGGTTACGATCTGCCCGGGAATCGTCTGCAGCGTCGAGACGTAGGCGTCGGGATAGTCGTCCGGATCTACCCCGTATTGCGCGAGCACGTCGAGCGCGGCCTTCGGCGCGAGCACCTTGTTGGTGAAGGCGTCCGAGACAAAGCGTCGGTAGCCGCGGAGGGCGACGGTGCCCACGCCGCGCGGGTGGTAATACTCGAGGGAGAGAGCGACGTTGCGGGAGCTCCACGGTTTGATGCCGGGGTTCTGGGCCGTGATGTAGGTCGCGGTGTTGGTTTCCGTGGGGATCACGGTCGGATCGGGCAGGTTGATGCCGGGGTAGATGCTCGTGAGGTCGGGGCGGCCGATCGTGGTCGAGAATGACAGCCGCGTGACGAGCGTCGGGGTGAGGTTGTAGCTCAGATTGGCGCTGGGGAAATAGTTGCCGTAGTTAACCTTCGCGACGGCGGCGTAGTCGATGTAACGGGCCATCGCTTCACCGAGAGATCCTCCCGTCCAGATCAGCGCGGGGCGCGTGCCGAGCGCCACGGGCTTGCCGGTCGCGTCGATGAACTGCCCGCTCGCGTTGCGCTGGTAATTGCCGGCGGGGTCGTAAAGTCCGCCGCGGCCCTTCTCGTAGGTCTGTTCAAAGCGGACCCCGTACGCGAGGTGCAGGCGGTCACCGAGGAAGTCGTGGTCGAGGCGCACGAAGGCGGCCGCGATGGTCTCGTGGAACTTTTTGTTGTTCTGGACCATCGACTGGTAGTTGCTGCCCGGATTGGCCTCGACGAAGTCCTGCGGATTGGACCGGAAAAGCTTCGCCAGCGCGACGTTGTCCACGCCGATGGGCACACCCTTGTCGTTCGGAAGCGGCTCGTCGTAGCTGCGCAGCAGGAAGTCGCTGAGCGGTCTGGTGCCCTTGTAGATGAAGCCGGCTCCGTTGTTGCCCCAACGCGAGAGCCGCACGTTGCGCTTATAGTCGAGGACCTTGTAGCCCACCTTCAACACGGTGGGAATCGTGAGTCGCATCTCGCGGCTCGCGCTGCCCTTGGCCTCCATCTTTTCGTCGTCGGTCCACACGGGCTTGAAGCGGAGCGGCGGCAGATTCGTGGTGATGTTGTACCCGGGCGTCGGCGACGAGGCGGGCCCCTGCGCGGATATGCTGGCGACGAAATTGCCCGCGGTGACGAACGTCGTCATGTCCAGCGGCGTTACCTTCACGCCGTTCAGGTCCGAGGTGATCTCGCCCACGCCCCACGGCTGGATGTTCCGGAACGTCATGTTCGTCAGCGGGCGCAGATTGTAGAGTGTCGAGAACGTCGCATCCACGTCAGCGTCGCGGTTCTGCTTGCGCGCCGTGCCGTAGCTGAACCCGGCCTCCGCGCGCCAAAGTCCGGCCCGATACCGGTAGTCGAGCGTCAGCTGCCGGTTGGCGGTGTCCACCTGGTAGATGTACGTGTTGTTGAGGATGCGGACCTGGGAGTTGGTGGGCAGGACATTGTAGATGTTGGTGAGCGTGGACGTATTGAGGTTCTGCCAGTCCGTGTTGCCCCAGGTCAGTTGACGCTGGCCCTGCTGCATTTTGCTGAAGCTCTGGGTGTAAGAGGCGGAGATCGTCGCCGCCTTGGAGAGCCGGAAGTCGCCGGTCAGGTTGACGCTGCTGCGCTGGGTTGTGGCAAGGAAGTTGTCCACCTCGAACGAGTTCAGCATGTAGTGGTCGGGATTAGCCGGGGTGGGCGCGTAGGTGTTGGTGGCGGAACGGTAGTTGGATTTCCAATTCATCACCGTCTGCTGGTACGCGTGCGGCACCTTGTTCGAGCTCACGGTCACCGAGAAACCGAAGCGCTCGCTCACCGGAACGATGGCGCTCAGCACGAGGCCGGGCTGGTAGGAGGAGATTCGTGACGAGTACGGGCCGTACATCCGCGTGGATGTTATCTTGTCCTGCAGCACCGCGCCGAACACTTGGAGGGTGTACTGCGGGCGCGAGAGTTCAAAGGCGCTCTTCGGGACGAAGTTTATCGAGCCGGCCAGCGCGCTGCCCGGGTCATCGGGCAGCGCCGAGCGGTTGATCTCCACGCGGGAGATATTGTTCAGCGAAAGCTGCGTCAGCGACGCGGTGCGTTGCGGCGCGGTGCTGCTGGCGACGGTGGCGTCGGCGGAGGTCGTGACCTCGAAGCCGCCGAAAGTGACGGGGACGTTCGCGCTGGGCGCGCCGGACATCGTCACCGAGTTGGCCATGCCGTTGACGTCGACTTCAAGGTCGATGCCGGGGAGGAACTTCAGCGCGGAGGCGACACTGCCGTCGCCGATGAAGCCCATCTGGTCGACCGAGATCACGCTCTTGATGTTGTTGGAGTAGCGCTGCGAATTAACCGCGAGGTCGAGGGCGCTCATCTGGCGGGATACGTTGACCTGGAAGGTGTCCATCGTGGTCGCGGCTCCGGCCCCGCGGAGCGCAAGGTCGGCGGCGGTATCCTGTCCCGGCGTGACGGTGACCTTGAGCGTCATCGCGGGCAGACCGCTGTAGACGGCGCGGAGAGTCGCCTCGCCCTCGGGCACGTTGTCGAGACGGTACGCACCGAACTGGTCGGTGGCGGTCGTGGCGGAAAATCGCCCGGCGGCCTCGACCCGCACCTGGGCGTTGTAGAGGAACTCGCCGGTTTCGGCGTTTTGCACCCGACCGGCTACCGCGCCGGAGCGAGAGGCTTCGGCCGCAAAGGCGGCGGAAAGACCCAGGGCGAAAAGTAGACTCAGGATGGCGCGGCGTGGCATTGGGAATGGCATCTTGGGCATGATAGAGCGGGGTCGGGTCGAAAAGTTGGGGCGGGCTTGGGCGACAGTCGCGTTCGGGGCGGTTGACGCGCGGGTGTGGACAAAGTCTCGAAACGTTAGAGAGCGTGAAAGTCTTTTCGCCTTCCGCCGGCGGAACCTCCTCGTTCCTTTCGGTGATCCCCGTTTCGCGCGCGATGGCGACGCGGGGAGCGGGAAATGCCGTTGACCGCGCCGCGGGGCGGGCGCGTCATGCTCCGCGATTTTCGTCCGCCGATGCCGGTTTTGCCCCACTGGTTCCTCGTCTTCGCCTGGGTCGCCTGCGTGGCGGCGTTCGGCGCTTCGTCCCGCGACGACGTGCCGGCGGATTTGCGGACGTTTTTTTCCCCGCCGGATGCGATCAAGGCGCCGTCATCCGAACTGCGTTCGCCGCTTCTGTTTGATGACGGGCGGCTGGTGGCTTCGCCGGCGGATTGGGCGAAACGCCGCGAGGAAATCCGACGCTACTGGCACGAGCGGATGGGGCCTTGGCCCGCGCTCGTTGAGCGGCCCCGCGTGGAGATTTCGGAAACGCAGGAACGCGGCGGCGTGATCCAGCACCGGGTGGAGATCGAGGTCGCGCCGGGCGTGATGCAGCCTGGCTTCCTCCTGATACCGCCCGTGAGTTTTCGCGGCCCGCGGCCCGCGGTGCTGGTTCCTTTCTACGCGCCCGAGGTGAGCGTGGGCTACGATGGCCCGCGTCCGCTTGCCGGTCAGGCGAAGCGGTTCTTCAAGGATGGTCCACCCCGGCACCGCGACTTCGCACTGCAACTGGCCCGCCGCGGCTTCGTCACGCTGTCGATTGGCACGCCCGGAGACGATGCCTACAAGCCCGACCTCCACGGCGCCGCGTGCCAGCCCCTCAGCTACCACGCGTACCTCGCGGCCAATTGCCACACCGCGCTAGCGCAGCGGTCCGAGGTCGACCCTTCGCGCATCGGCGTGATGGGTCATTCCTACGGCGGAAAATGGGCGATGTTCGCCTCGTGTCTCGACGACCGCTTCGCTTGCGCCGTGTGGTCCGACGGCGGCGTCGTGTTCGACGAGTCGCGCGGGGCGGTGAACTACTGGGAGCCGTGGTATCTCGGCCATGATTCCGCCGTGACGCGGAAACCGGGACTCGTGACCGCCGCTAACGGCCGCACCGGAGCCTACCGGCGCATCCGCGGCGAAGGCCACGACCTCCACGAATTGCACGCGTTGATGGCGCCGCGGCCGTTTCTTGTCTCTGGTGGCTCCGAGGACGGTCCCGCGCGTTGGGGTGCGCTGCTGCACGCCGTCGCGGTCAACCGGCTGCTCGGCCGTGAAAACCGGGTCGCCATGACCAACCGCCCGGAGCATTCACCCTCGGCCGAATCCAACGAGCAGGCTTTCCGATTCCTCGAGCACTTCCTTCATCCATGAACCACGGCCTTTTTGATCTGCAGGTGAACGGTTTCGCCGGGGTCGATTTCCAGCGTCCGGAGATCAGCCGCGCCGACCTCGAGCGCGCCGCCGAGGCGCTGCGACGCCACCAGACGACTGGCATCCTGCTCACGCTTATCACTGACACCATCGACGCCCTCGCCGCGCAATTGGAGCGGGTGGAGCGGTTCCGCGCCGACTCGGCCTCTTTGCAGGAGATGATCGCCGGTTACCACATCGAGGGCCCCTACCTGCTGCCCGAGCTGGGTTACCACGGGGCGCACGACCCGCGGAAAATGAAGGCTCCCGATCGCGCGGAGTTCGACCGCCTCCAGCGCTCCGCGGGCGGGCGCATACGCCTGATGACGCTGGCTCCCGAGTGGCCGGGCTCGCCGGATTTCATCCGCCATCTCGTGGCCAACGGCGTCACCGCTTCCATCGGGCATTCCAACGCCGACGATCGCGCCATCGACGCTGCTGTCGCCGCCGGGCTCAGGATGTGCACCCACGTCGGCAACGGCGTGCCGCAGCAGATGCACCGCCACGAGAACATCATCCAACGCGTCCTCGCCCGGGATGAACTCACGGCGGTCTTTATTCCCGACGGCACCCATCTGCCGCCCGGAGTACTCCGGAATTTCGTCCGGGCCAAGCCGCGCGCCAAGGTGCTCTTCACCACCGACTGCATGGCCGCGGCCGGCGCGCCTCCGGGCCGCTACACGGTCGGTCACATCGAGGTGGAGGCCGGCACCGACGGGGTCGTGCGCGAGCCAGGAAAACCGAATTTTGCCGGTTCATCGCTCGCGATGGATGCCGCGGTGGCGAACATCCGGCAGTTTCTGGGTTGGACCGAGGATGAGGCGGTTCGCGCCTGCGGTGACGCCGTCCGCGCCGCGCTTAATCTGTAGCGGGTTTACCTATCCGGAGGCCCGAATCGCTCCCGCTTTGGAGTTTCCGGCTTTCCGCAGCCTCAAATCCGACTCCCTGTCAGCTGCTCTCCGAGGAGTTCCCTCTCACCCTCGCCACCGGCGAGCCCTCTTCGCCGGAACGCGGGATAGAGTTACCTTAACCGGTAGCCGCCAGTGCGGCGTCGACGGAAATCAATCGACCCGTAAAGGCATCCAGACGAATGTTAAGTCCTTTTTGGGAAATAACTTCCAAAACCCCATTTTTCTCCCCGATAATCTTGGCGCAGGGGTCGCTCAGATCGGGCCAATCTGCCATCCACTGGAGCCTAAACGCACCATCAAGGGCGTACAAATTGGGAAAGCCGGGTAGCAGCCCGTACGTGTGTTCGCGCACGTAGCAGCGGAACGGGGTCTGTTGAAACTCCACGACCGCGGTGGCGAGGGGGCGGTGCCCGATCGACTTCGAACCTTGGCGGGTGAG
>JAURJO010000433.1 GCA_030832235.1 Verrucomicrobiota bacterium | reverse complement strand
CCACCGCTTCGTCGATCGTGCGAAACGTGATCACGCTGAGCACCGGCCCGAAAATCTCCTCGCGCGCGATGCGGTGGCTCATGGTCACGTTGCTGAAAACGCTCGGCCGGAAATAGAATCCCTTCGCGGGCAACGGGCACGCCGGCTGGTGCAGCGTCGCGCCCTCGCGCACGCCGCTCGCGACGAGCGCCGTGATGCGTTTCAGCTGCGCCCGGGAATTGATCGCTCCGATGTCGGTGTTCTTGTCCATCGGGTCCCCCACCCGCAGCGTCGCGATCCGCCGGCGCAACCGCGCCAGCACCGCCTCGGCGACCGGCTCCTGCACCAGCAACCGCGAGCCCGCGCAGCACACGTGGCCCTGGTTGAAGAAGATGCCGTTGACGATGCCCTCCACGGCCTGATCGAGCGGAGCGTCCTCGAGGATGATGTTGGCCGCTTTGCCGCCGAGCTCGAGCGTGAGCTTCTTCTCGGTGCCGGCCAGGGAACGGAGGATCGCCTTCCCGACCTCCGTCGAACCGGTGAACGCGATCTTGTCGGCCGAGGGATGCGCCACCACGGCGGCGCCCGTCTCGCCCGCGCCGGCGACGAAGTTCACCACTCCCGGCGGCAGACCGGCCTCCTGCAGGATCTCGGCGAACTTGAGGCATGTGATGCTCGTCGTCTCGGCGGGCTTCAGGACGACCGTGTTGCCCGCGGCCAGCGCCGGACCGAGTTTCCACGCGAGCATCAGGAGCGGGAAATTCCACGGGATGACCTGCCCCACCACCCCGAGCGGGGCCACGCGCGCACCGGGCGCGAGGTGCTCCAGTTTGTCGGCCCAACCCGCGTGATAAAAGAAATGCGCCGCCGTCATCGGCACGTCGAAGTCGCGCGACTCCTTGATCGGCTTGCCGCCGTTCAGCGTCTCGGCGACGGCGAACTCCCGCGCGCGGTCCTGCAGCAGCCGCGCGATGCGGAAGAGGTACTTGCCCCGCTCGGCGCCGGGGAGCCGGCTCCACGCCGGGAATGCCCGCCGCGCCGCCGCGTAGGCCGCGTTAACATCGGCCGCACCGGCCAGCGCGATCTCCGCGAGCTTCCGCTCGCTGGCCGGATTGATCGTGTCGAAATATCGGCCTGACTTCGGCGCGGTGAAGCGGCCGTTGATGAACAAATCGTAGCGGGGCTTGAGTTTCGGATCGGCCGTCTCGGGCGCCGGATCAAAGGTCCAGCGGTCGCCGAACAGCAGTTCGGGCGCGCGCCGGGGTGAACGGGAGGACGGACGGGCGGACGGGGCGGACATGGACGGAAATGAGTTTCGGCTCAGTAGGACTCGGCGGCCTCGCTGAAATAAAACGGCGCCTGGTAGGCCCCGGTCCGCTCCTTCTCGAGCTGGCGCACGAGATCGTTGAGCAGCGCGCTCGCGCCGAAGCGGTAGCGGGTGTTTTCGAGCCACGCGTCGCCGAGCGTCTCCTTCACCGCGATGAGGAACTGCAGCGCCTGTTTCGCGGTGCGGATGCCGCCGGCCGGCTTCATGCCCGCGGCAACTCCGGTGGCGAGGTAGTGGTCGCGGATCGCCTCGAGCATCACCTGATTGTTGCCGAGCGTGGCGTTGAGGCCGGTCTTGCCGGTGCTGGTCTTGATAAAGTCGCCGTCGCGGATCACCCGGAGAGCCAGAAATGAAGCCGCACGGATGTTGTCGTAGGTCTCCAGCTCGCTGACCTCGAGGATCACTTTGAGCGCCGCGGGACCGCACGCCTCGACGACCGAGGAAATCTCATCCTGCACGCGCCCGAGCTCGCCCGCGAGGAAGGCGCCGCGGTTGATGACCATGTCGATCTCATCGGCGCCGTCCTCCACCGCCGAGCGCACCTCGGCAAGCCGCGTGCGCAGCGGTGCCTGCCCGCTGGGGAACGCCGTGGCGACCGAGGCGATCCGCACGCCCGAATTCCCACCGAGCGCGCGGCGCGCGTGCCGCACCATGGAAGGGTACACGCAGACCGCCGCGACCGGAGGGATGTCGCCGGTGTCGTGCGGCCGCACAGCCTTGGCGCAGAGCGAAGCCACCTTGCCGGGGGTGTCCTTCCCCTCGAGCGTGGTGAGGTCGACCATCGAGACGGCGGTGCGCAGGCCCCAGACCTTCGCGGACTTTTTGATGGAACGCGTCGCGTACTTGGCGACGCGTTCCTCGACCCCGACCTGATCCACGTTTCCTACCTCGTCGATCAGCCGCCGCAGGGCGGCCGGTTGAGCGTTCACGACCATGGGCTCGACTATCGGTCGGGCACCCGCGAAAACAAACGAAAACTCCCCACGCACCGATGATCCAGCTCCCGCGCCTCGGCCTTACGCTCGCCGTCCTCGCTCTCTCCGTCTGCTGCTGGGCCGCACCCGCTGCGAACAAGGCCGCCCCGCCGTCCGTCGCGGGCACGCTCGAGGCGCCGCCGAACGACGAGGCCAGCGGGCTCGCGGCGTCGCGCCGCACTCCGGGTTTACTCTGGACCCACGACGACAGCGGCGGCCAGCCCGAGCTCTATGCTGTCGATGCCGGCGGGCGCCTCCGCGGCGTGCTCCGGCTGGAGGGCGTTAAGGCGGAGGACTGGGAGGACCTCGCCGCCGCCGAATTCGACGGCAAGGCATGGCTGATCGTCGCCGACACCGGCGACAACAACGCCAAGCGTGCGCACACGTGGATCCACCTCGTCGCCGAACCCGCCACCGACCGGCTCTCTCCCTCGAAGCCGGCCAGCGAGCGTCCGTCCGCCTCGCTCAAGCTCACCTACCCCGATGGCCCGCGCGACTGCGAGTCGCTCTCCGTCGACGCCCGCGAACGCGCGATCTACCTGTTGAGTAAACGCGATCCCGTGCCGCGCCTTTACCGGGTCGACATCCCAAACCCGCTCCGCGACTCCGAGATCACCGCGCGTTTCATTGGTGAAGTCGGCCGTCTGCCGCAGCCGACCGCCGCGCAAAAGCTCGTCCGCGGCTACTTGGGCGAACACCGCGCCTGGCCCACCGCGATGGACTTCTCCGCCGACGGCTCCGCCGCGGTGGTGCTTACCTACGGGCACGTGCTGCTTTTCCCGCGTAAGGATGGCGAAGCCTGGGGAGCCACGCTCGCCCGCGAGCCCGTGCTGCTTCCTCCGCACAACCTCACGCAAGCGGAGGCGATCTGCTTTTCCGCCGACGGACGCGGCGTCTACGTCGCGTCTGAAAAAACCCGGACTCTACTCCGCTACGAGCTCCGCTGATCCTCACCCTTTCCCATGAAAACCCCCATTGCCCTCCTATTGCTCAGCCTCGTGTTCGCCGCCGCCCCGCGCGCGGCGGAGGACGCCCTCATCGCCGCCGTGCGCGCGGCCGACGACGAACGTGTGGCCGCCACCATGGCTGCCGACGCGGCCCGCCTGGGCGCTTCCTACTCGGACGCGCTGCACTACGCGCACTCGAGCGGCAAGATCGACACCAAGGCCTCCCAGATCGCCGGCATCACCACGGGCGCGAACAAGTACGAGCGCTTCGAATACAAGGAGCGGACCTTCGTTCCCGCCGGCCCCGGCGTCATGCTGATGAAAGGCCACGTGCTCGTCCACACCCGGAACAAGAATTCCGGCCAAACCGGTCTGCTCGACCTAAACTACCTCGCCGTGTGGCGCCAGGAAGGCGGCCGCTGGCGATTCCTCGCTTGGCAGTCCTGCAAGAACCCATCCCCGGCCGACGCGAAGAAATAGCCGCGATGGCGCGGCGAATCCGCCTCGCGATACTCGCCGGCCTGCTCGCCAGGGCCGGCGCGATCAGCGCGGCTCCTCCCACGGCCGGGTGGAACTTCGACGAGCCGGCGGCAACGGGCGTTTTCGCCGACGCCGGCCCGCGCGGACTGAATCTCCGACGCGGCGCCGGCTCGGAAGTTGTCACGGGGTCGCAGGGGAACGCGCTCCGTCCGATGATCGCCGCGTCCGGCGATCGAGCCGCCGGGGCGGAACTCTCCGGACCGGCGGTCGACGCGGCCGCCGCCGCCGGTGATCTTTCACCGGGAACAAGGCGCTGGAGTTTGTCCGCCGTTCTTCGCCTTGAACTCGAGGCGACGAACGAGGGCGTGCTGTACGCATTGGCGGTGCGACCGCCGGGCATGGAGGAACTCGTTTTTTCCATCGCGGTCGCGCCCGCCGAAAACGCCTTCGTCGTGCGCTGCCTTGGCCGGGCAGCCGGCGTCGACTCCGACGCGTCGGCCGTGCGCATCGCGTTTCCCGATCCCGGCGGACCACCCCACCGCGAGGCGATCAGCTGCACGATCTTCCTCGTGGCCTCCGAACCCTTGCCACGCGGTCGCTGGATCCGGGCGGAACTCGAGTTCGCCGGGGGTAACACCCTGACCCTCCGGGTCGACGGTACGCCGGTCGCGGCGGCCACCGCGAATGGAGGATTGGAACCGATGCCGGGGGAGTTCCCGGCGCGGCTTACGGTCGGCGCCGACCGTGCGGGTCGTCAGCCTTTTCCGGGGTTGATCGACGAACTTTCCATCCGCACCGATCCCGACGAGCGATGAGCGACTACTTCCTCGCCGACGATCTGAGCGGAGCGCTCGATGCCGCCGCGGCGTTTCACCGCGCCGGCCGCGTGGTCCGCGTGCCGCTCGACCCGGCCGACTGGGTTGGGAACGCGCCCGGGGAAATCATCGGCCTCAGCACCGAGACGCGGAATCTCTCGCCGGCCGCAGCGGCAATCGCGGTGGCGGCGGCGATCGCCCGCGGCCGGGAGCTTGGGGCGCGTCTGGTTTACAAGAAGATCGACTCCACCCTGCGCGGACCCGTCGCGGCGGAACTCGCGGCCGTGTTGGATGCCCTTCCGGAAACGCGACTCCTGTTCGCTCCCGCGAATCCCGCGGTCGGACGCACCGTGCGCGACGGCGTGCTGCTCGTGCACGGCCGGCCGGTCCACGAGACGGATTTCGGCCGCGACCCGATATGGCCGGTACGCGAATCGCGGCTGAGGGCGCTCCTCGCCGGATTGCCGGAAAGTCTGATTGATATTCCGGACACCACCGATGCGACCGAACTGGAACGCACGGTCACCGACCAAATGACGCGTGGCGGCCCTTGGGTTGCGGTCGGTTCCGGCGCCCTTGCCAGGCCCGTCGCCACGAAACTGACAAGTGCCCGCACCGCACCGGCCGTAGAGAAAGCCCCACCGACTCCTGCGCGCGGTCCCGTGCTTTTCCTCGGTGGCAGCGCCCACGCTCTGAACCGGCGCCAAGCAGCGCGGCTTTGGTCGACGCGCAATGTGCCGCTGCATGAGTTCAATTTGGCCGATTCAGTCGACACCTTCACCGCCAAGGTCGCGACGAGCCTGCGCGACCGGAAGGCGGCGTCCGTACTGGTGGCGCCGGCGCGTGGAGACAGCGTCGTCATCCGCGATCGTCTCACCGCGGCGGCCACCGCGGCACTGGCGGCAACCGGCACCGCGCGCGTGTTCGCCACCGGCGGGGAAACCGCGCGGGCGCTCTGCGTCGCGCTGGGTGTGAGGGTCCTGCGTTTCGACGCGGAGCTCGAGCCGGGACTGGCCGCCGCGAGCGGAACCGGAACCGCAGGTCCGCTCATGATTGCGGTGAAACCCGGCGGTTTCGGCGACGACGACACGTGGGTGCGCGCCGCCGACTATCTCGCCCGCGGTGCCTGACCCCGCGGGACTTCGGCGGTGTCAGGCCAACCCTGGCCGGGCTGAAGAAGAAGGCCCAGGCCTGGGAACAGGAGCAAACCGAGGGAACGGAGGACAGCGCGGATCTGGAGATCAGGAACTCAAGGAGGTCGCTCGGGAAGGACGGGAACGCGTGACGCTTTTTATGAGCCGTGCAATCCGCGCCGTCGGCGTTTGAAACCCAGCGCTTTCGGACCCGCCTTCGGCGGTCGCTTTCCCTTCATGGTCCGCGGCAAACAGCCTCGGCTACACCGGATGGTTTTTCTGCGGAATGCGGTGCCGAATTTAGTGAAGAAAAACCTGCGATTTAGCCCAGGGTGTTTACCCGCCTCAGACGGGCTCCCTCGGGTAGTCGGGAATTCACTTTCCCAACTTCCACTCCCTCTCGCTTTCACTCCACCCCAACCAGCGCGCGCAGCCCGCGCACGAGCCGCCCTATGCCCTCGGCGGCGGTCGCCGGCGTCAGCGAGCCGTAGGCAACACGCAAACTGCAGCTCGCCGTGTTACCAAAGGCGGATCCCGGGATGACGGCGACACCGTGCTCGCGCACGAGCCGCTCGGCGATCTCGAGCGCGGGGCGCGTGGAACGCGCCCGGAGCAGGAAGTAGAACGCGCCGTCGGAGGGCGGGACCGTCACCCTACCCTCCTCTTCCAGTGGCCGCAGCGCGTCGCGCAGGATGCGGCGATTCTCCGCGATACCGGCCGCCTGCCGACGCACCCAGTCACCACCCGCCTCGAGCGCACCCACCGCGGCGAACTGCGAGACCACGGGCGGACAAATCACGAGCGTGTCCTGCACCTTGCGCAGCGCCGGCTCCAGCGCGGCCGGAAAAACCAGCCATCCGATCCGCCAGCTGGCGAAACCGAAGGACTTCGACAGCGAGTGCAGCGAAATCGTGTGGCCGGCGGCGCCGGGCAGCGAGGCCGGGGAAAAGTGCTCCACACCGTCCCACGTGAAGGGCGCGTAGGCCTCGTCGCTCAAGTGGAAGATTCCGCGCTCGGCACAGAGCGTATTGACCGCGCGCAGCGTTGCGGCCGGGTAAACCGCCCCGGTCGGGTTATTGGGCGAAACGGTCACGATCGCCCGCGTGCGCGGCGTGATGGCCGCCTTGATCGCGGCGAGATCGAGTTGGTGCGCGGAGTCGGTGGGTACCGGCACCGGAAGGCAATTCGCCATCGTCACCGCCATCTCATGATTGAAGTAGTACGGCGTGGGCAGGATCACCTCGTCGCCGGGATCGGCGATCGCAAGGACGGCCGCGAGAAACGCGTTGTTGCCGCCCGCGGTCACCATGAGCCGGTTTCCATGCTCCGCTCCGACCTTCACGCCGTGCTCAGTCGCCATCCATCGCGTGAGCAACTCCACCAACGGCGGAATCCCCGCGACTGGTTGATAGCGATGGTTGAGGGGATCGGCGAGGAACCGGCCGATCGCCGCCGCCGCCTGCACGGGCGGAGCGTACCCCACGACACCCTGACCCAACGAGATCGTGCCGGGATGCGCGCGGATGAGGTCCGCGATCACCGGAATGACCGGGGACTGCACGGCACGCAGACGGCGGGATTCGTGCAGCAACGTCATCACGGCTCGCCGAGATGCCTCGCGAGGAAGCCGAGGAAAAGGGAGCGAACGTTGAGCGGCAGCGGTTTCTTCGACCATTTCTCCAGATCGAAGGTGTGCCCCACGCCGTCGATCAGCAGCAACTCATGCCGCGCTCCGCGTTCGCGGGCCACCCGATCCAGCTCTTCGGCCTGCAGGTAGTCCACCGTGGCGTCGGCTTTCCCATGGAGCGTCAGCAACGGCACGCTGTCGCCCCGCACGTGGTTCACGGGCGAGGCCAGCTTGAGCACAGGCGCGCTATTGTCGGTCGCGCCGTAGACCTTCAGCGCGGTGGGTGCCCAAGCGCGCAACTCACCGGGCACACCGGCCGGGCTCACGTCACGGCGCGTGATGATGTTGGTGATGCCATACATGTTCACCGCGCAGCGCACCGCGCTGGAAATACCCGGGTAAGGAGTATCCGCGCCAACCGGCTCCAGCCCTTCGGCCCCGGCCGTCAGGGCCACCATCAGCGCGAGATGGCCGCCGGCGGAACCGCCTGCGACGGCGATCCGATCCTGATCGATGGAGTAGCGCGCGGCGCTGGCGCGCAGGAAGCGCACGGCGTTCTTGCAGTCGAAGAGGTTGGTGGGCCAGGCACCGTCGCCGAGGCGATAGTCAATGCTCACCGCCACATAGCCGGCGGCGGCCGCCGTGCGGCAGATGTTGTCGGCCCGGGCCTCGTTTTTCGTGCCTCCCGTCCAGCCGCCACCATGGATCCACACGAGCGCAGGGTGCCGTCGGCCGTCGGCGCGCGGTGCGGGCTGGTAAACGTCGAGTTTCTCCGCGCGACCGGAAGCGAGGAAGGAAACGTCCTTCGTGACGCGCACCCCGGCGTCAGCGGCCAGGGAGAAAAGCGGGAGCAGTTGCGCGGCGACAAGAATCGCCAGCGGGCCGGCGACACGGGGGCAGGGTTTCATGGGGAGGCTGCGGGGAGGTTTGTCCCGAGCCAAGGAGGAGGGCTCGGTCATCTGTGGGTCATGCAAAGCCGCCCCCGGCTTCACGACGACCTGAAAAGAACTTCCCAGCGCGCGGAAGCACATCCCGTCAGCCTTCCGCTTTCCCCGTTGCCACACGGGAAGGCTTTCCCGAAATCACCGACGAACCTTTCCTCCGACCCATGCACTTTACCGCACCGTTGCCGCGCGCCGTCGCTTTTCCCCTCGCCGTCGCGAGGTGAACGATTTCACCCCGGACTCCGTTGTAACGGCACCGGTGAACCAAGAGCATCCAATAATCCTACTTCCCCTCCACGCATGAAACTGAACCCCTCCCTGCCCCGCTGGTCGCGACGAGCGACCCTCCTCACCGCCGCCCTTCTCGTGGCGGTCGAAACCTGCGGCGCGCAAACGACCCCCTCCGCCGCGGCCGACGCCGCGACCCTGGCGCGCTGGGACAGGAACAAGAATGGGCGGCTCGATCCCGACGAGCTCGCCGCGAAGCAGGCCGAGGACGCGCGGGCGAACGACTCCGTGATTCTCACCCCGTTCGAGGTGAAATCGGACGCCTTCGACACCTACGAGGCGACCAACACCAACTCGATCACCGGCACCAACACGGCCCTCGGCAAGACCCCCCTCGACGCCAAAGTCTTCAACCGCCAGCTCATGGACGAGATGGGCGTGGTCGACATGACCGAGATGCTCTCGAAGCTCGGCGGTCTCGGCTCCGCGATCATCGGCGGCGGCAACGAGGACGTCCGCGGCGATCTCGAGGGCGACCGGCAGGACCCCAAGAGCATGACGATGCGCGGGCTGCAGATTAACAATCCGCGTCGCGACGGTTTCCTGCGGTCCGACACAACCCTGCTCGACTCCTTTGACATCGAGCGCGTCGAGGCGATCGGCGGCTCGAACTCGCTGCTGTTCGGTTCCGGTGACGCGGGCGGCGTGGTGACGAGCGCCTCGAAGCGCGCGTACCTGAACCGCCGGCCGACCACGACCTTCGCCGCCACGGGCGACTCGGAAGGAACGAGGCGGTATACTTTGGACTTCCAGGCGGGCTACAAATACGCCGCGTTTCGTCTGAACGCCGTCCGCGGCGACACCAAGTATTTCCGCCCCGGTACCCAGCAACGGAACGAGGGCCTGCACCTTTCCGGCACCATCCAGCCCTGGAAGCGCCTCCAGATTCGCGGCGAATGGCGGCATTTCACGCGCGACACCATTTTCGCCCAGGCCGTGACCGTGCGCGCCCCCACGACACTAAAGCTCCCCACGGGCGAACTGGTCGACAACCAGAGCACGCGTTACCTCGTGGCATTTCCCAATGTGAGCGAGCTCACCGGCGGTGCGTTCGATCTCACCAAGGTCGACTCGGCGATCGGCCCCTTCAACCGCGACGCCTACAAGAACGGCATCAAGTCGATCGTGGCCGAGGCGACGTTGGCCGAGGGCCTCGCGCTGCAGGTGCGCTACGGCCACGACGCGCGCATCAACGATCCGCTGCGTACGACAACATCAACCATCTACGCCCCCGGCGCACCCGGTAACAATTACGTCGATCCGGCTACCGGCCAGGTCGGCACCAAGTGGGCGTTCAACCCGTCGATGAACGCCACGCCGTTCTTCACCGGCGCCCGCGGTTATCGCGCCGCCCTTGCCTACCAGAAGAACCTCGGCCGCTGGGGCCGCCACCAGGCCAGCGTGTTCTACCAGGATATGGAATCGTGGGTGAACCAGGAGCCGTGGCGTTTCTACGAGGCCGACGCCGCCGGAAACGTGATCCAGAATGCCGCGTTGATCACCAACACGGAGTCCGGCCGCACCACCCTGCCCACCGTCTGGATGCCCGCCTTCCCCGACAAGGTCATCGGCGGCGGCGGCTGGCCGTTCACTTCCCTCGTCCACCCCAACGGCAAGACCTACGTCTACCAGCCGCAGGTTTACGCGGGTGCCGTCCCGCCCACGAAGAACAACCCGCTCGGCTTGTCCGGCCCGATCAACGCGGCGACCGGCGAGAGCACCGTCACCGGCTTCTACCACGACGACACCAACGAGCGCAGCCACGGCTTCAGCTTGTTCAGCGAGTGGTGGAACGGCCGCATCGACACCATGGCCGGCTACCGAGCAGAGGAAGCCGCCGCGTTCCGCACCAATACCGGACTTAAGCGCGGCCCGATCACCTACGACAGCCTCACCACCGGCGCGGTCATCGACACCCCGCTCAAGGGCGTGCGCGTCTCGTTAAACTATTCAACGAACGCCAAGATCAACTTCGACACCACCCGCGACATCTACAACCAGCCGCTCCCGCCCGGCAAAGGCGTCAGCCGCGACATCGGCCTGAAGTTCGGCCTCTGGGAACACCGCATCTCCGGCAATCTGAACTACTACGTCTCCGAGGCGCAGAACTTCACGGCCGGCCTGGGCGGCACCCAGAACGACGTCGACCCGGCCGGAATCAACGGACGCAACGGCGGCGGCGCATATACCTACAGCAAGACATCCGACGGCTACAACCTGACCCTGTCCTCACGGCCGCTGAAGGGCTGGGAGGTGCGCGTCAACCTCGCCACCGCCAACGGCAGCGAGCGCACCGACGTCGTGCTGCCGCAGTTCTACAACGACCAGTTCAACACCACCACGGTCGGCGGCCAGACCGTCGTCGGAGTGCGCGCCACCGCCGGCGCGGCGGTGACACCGCTGCTCGTGCCGTCCGATCCGCGCGACCCGAACTCGGCGCAGATCCCCCTCTCGCTCGCGATGATGAAGGACCAGAACAGCCCGTACTACGCGCAGCTCGACCTCGAGTCCGGCCAGATCCTCAACGCCCAGAACCTCGGACTGCTGACGCCTGGCGTCGGCACCAACGCCACCGGTCTGCCGATCACCGACCACCAGCTCGGTTTCGTCTCACCCTCGGGCGGCACGTTGATCGTACGCCGCGCCGGCGAGAAGACGATCGGCTACGCGGAGCGCAGCTACAGCCTGATCAACCGCTTCCAGTTCGACCAGGGTCGACTGCGCGGCCTCATCGTCGGCCTCAGCAGCAGCCTGCGCGAGAACCACCGCGGCTACATGTACAACGACGCCGCCGACGGGAATAAGCGGAAGATGTATTACTTCCCCGACCGGATGCTCCACGACCTCTTCGTTATCTACCGCCTGAAGCCCCTCGGGCGCATCCGCTCCACGGTGCAGCTCAACGTGTCCAACCTCCTCGACACGAACAAGGTCATGTACCTGATCCGCTCGACCAACGGCACCCTCCGCTACGCCCAGTGGCTCAACGCCCCGCGCAAGCTCGGCGTAACCACGACGGTGACGTTTTGAGCGGGAACAAGCGCGCTGTGCGGACTCAACGACCGAGGTCGTTGGTCCGCACGGCCCGCAGTTTGCCGGCGAGGCGGTCGCGGTAGGCGGTCACCGTGGCCGCGTGTTCGGGGCGGCGGGCGAGGTTGGTGTACTGGCGAGGATCGGCGACGATGTCGTACAGCTCGATCCCGGCTGAGGCGTCTTCCTGGTACTGGATGTAGGCGAAGCGGTCGTCGCGCAGGAGAAAGCCCTTCGTGGAGGGCGCCGCGCTGAAAGCGGTGTCGCGCACGCGGT